>CAZIWQ010000740.1:0-4193 GCA_964542355.1 uncultured Armatimonadia bacterium | reverse complement strand
GGAGAAAAAGCGTGCCCTGGATGTTATGATTCTCGATATGCAGGAGTTGATGACGGTCACGGACTACTTCGTGATCTGTCACGGACGTTCGAGCACCCATGTCGACGCGATCGGCGAGGCGGTGGAGGAGTACCTGGAGGAGCACGGGATGCGGGCCTACCACCGCGAGGGGGGCCGCGGCGCGCGGTGGGTGATCCTCGACTACGGCTGCGCCGTGGCGCATGTGTTCACCGAGGAGGCCCGCGACTTCTACAGCCTGGAGCGCCTGTGGGAGGATGCCCCCGTCATCGAGCATGCGGCCGCGGGCGCCCCCGCGGGCGACGATGATGACGCTGAGCCTGACGACCAGACAGGTGAGGATGAGCTCGCCGACGAGGAGCCCGGAAGAGCGGCCGAAGAGCCGTCCTGAGGCCGCGAGGCCCCGCCGGAATGGCTCTGGGAGGCACTCAGCAGTACAACCGTGCGTGTTGCCAGTGACCGTGGCAGTCACCCGGGGGCCGGGCACTTCGGGCCATGCGGCTCGTCCCTCGCCGCAGTCGCGTAGGCCGACCGTCCCGGTCGGCGGGGAGGCGTGTCGAGCGGGACGCTCGACCTACGCGGCGACCGTCCCGCTTCGCGGGATCCGGCCCCTCCGAATGACGCGCGGCCGAAGCACGGCTGCACTACCAGCCATCCGTTAGCTCTCGGGGGCCGGCCGGATGTGGCCTTTTCGGCCGGACCCCTGGTACCGCGCCGTAGAGAGGAACCCGGCCATGACCGACCCGTCCGGCACTGACCAGGACCTCGAGCAAGAAGAGCTCGGCCGCCTGTATGAGACGGTGCGACGCGAGCTCTTCCGGGGGCGCATCGACGCCGCGGACGAGGCCGCGCGCCGCCTGCTGGAGAAGACCCCGGACTCCACCAGCGCCCACGAGCTCATGGGGGACGTGCTCTCCGCCCGCGGGCAGCGGGCCCGGGCGCGGGATGAGTACAAGCAGGCGATGACCCTCGAGCCCGCCAATGCCGACGCCGAGCGCAAGTTCGCCGAAGCCATGCTGCTGATGGGCGAGGCGGAGCGCACCCGCAACCTGGTCGCTTCCGGCGATTTCGCCTCCCTGCGCCGCACCGGCCCCGGGGACGCTGGCGCCGCGGCCGTGCGCTCGATGTTCTTCCCCGGCCTCGGCCAACTGTACAACGGTGACTACGAGAAGGGCGTTATCGTCTGCCTGGTCTCCCTGCCGTTGTTCGGTCTGGCCCTGTGGGGGATCACCGGCTTTGTCACCGTGGCCATTCCCAGTCTCGCGAACAAGCTCGAGCAGCCGATGTCCGTGGGACAGACGATCCTGGCGCTGATCGGCCTGTTCGGCTACGGCGGCATGGTGGCGTGGAGTGCCTGGGACGCCTACACCGCCGCGCGCCGGCAGTCGTGAACGCCATCACCGCCCGAGCGTGCAGTCATGCCCCCGCCTCCCCACCCGGATCTCTCATCCCCGGTTGCGCCGCTTGAGCTGGAACTGCGGCGCGGCTGCCGTGACGACGCTGTCGAGGGCGGCCTCGGCGCGTACCTCGTCAGTTGGGCGCGCGGGCTGGTCGCCGCAGCCGAGGATGACCTGGCGGCGCGCCTGACGCGCATCGCCGCGGCGTACGAAACCTATGCGGCCCTGTCGCCGCCCGACCGCCAGACGCTGTGCGAGCGGACCCTCCAGGCCCTGGCGCTCTATCGCAAGCGGTTCGCCTCCCCGCCGCCCCGTCTCACGCCCGAGGCGGATGTGCGCTTCCTGCGCCACGTGGGTCCGCGCCGCGCCGAGGTGCTGGCCCAGCTCGGCATCAGCACCGTCCACGACCTCCTGCGTCACTACCCGCTGCGCTACGACGACCGCCGCAACTGCCCCCCCATCGCCTCGCTGGCACACCGGCAGAGCGCCACTGTCCAGGTACGGGTGACCGGCCCCGGGCACCTCAAACGCCCCGCCGGGAGAGTCGTCGCCGAGGTGCCGGCGACGGATGGCACGACTGCGGTGACGCTGACGTGGTTCAACCAGGCCTACCGTGCCGACCAGTATGCCACCGATACCCGGCTGCTGGTCACCGGCCAGTGCATGATCCGCAAGGGCGAGCACAGTCTCATCGTGGCGGAGGTTGAGGTGCTCGACCCGGACGCCGACGCCGAACGCCTGAGCATCGGGCGCCTGACCCCCGTGTACCCACTGAGCGCCGGGCTGTCGCAGGCGCTGCTCCGGCGGCTGATCAGCCAGGCCCTGGAGACATGCGATCCCTTGCCCCCGAGCCCGCTGCCGGAGGACCTGACGGCCGGCCGCGGGCTCGTGACGCTCGCCGAGGCGCTGCGGGAGATCCACTTCCCGACGGACGACAACGCGCGCCTGCGGGCACGGGGCCGCCTGGCGTACGAGGAGTTGTTCCTGCTGCAGGCGACGCTGGCGCAGCGCCGCGCGCACGCCGTGGCTCAGACCCCGGAGGCCGTCGTGGAGGTGGCGGGGCTGGTCGCCGAGTTCCTCGCCAGCCTCCCGTTTGCGGCGACGGGGGCCCAGGTCCGAGTGATCGGCGACATCGAGGCTGACCTGCCGGTGCCGCGCCCGGCCAACCGCCTGATCCACGGTGACGTGGGCTCCGGGAAGACAGTGTGCGCCGCCTTCGCCCTCGCCGCGGCCGCGCGCCAGGGGCGCCAGGCGGCCCTGATGGCACCCACTGAGCTGCTCGCCCAGCAACACTACCGTACCCTGAGCACTCTGCTGCAGCCGCTGGGCCTCTCCTGCCGCCTGCTGATCGGCGCCATGTCCGGGGCCGCCGGCGACCACGCGCGGCGCCGCATCCGGTCCGGCGAGGACCGCATCGTCGTCGGCACCCATGCCCTGTTCCAGGAGAGCGTACAGTTCCACGACCTCGCGGTGGTTGTCATCGATGAGCAACACCGGTTCGGGGTCCGCCAGCGGGCCGAGCTGGCAGCCAAGGGGCTGCGCCCCAACCTGTTCGTAATGTCGGCCACTCCCATCCCGCGGACCCTGGCGCTGACGGCGTACGGTGACTTCGACGTATCCGTTCTGGACGAGCTGCCGCCGGGCCGCAAGCCGGTGGTGACTGCGCTCGCCTGGGGCAAGGAGCGGCGGCGCGCCTACGAGACGCTCGGGGCCCGCGTCGCCGCGGGCCGACAGGCCTACATCGTGTGCCCACTCATCGAGGATGGCGAGGACGACTACCTCGCCGCCGCCGAGCGCGAGTTCCACCGCCTCCGCACCGGCCACTTCGCCTCCCTGCGGCTCGGGCTGCTCCACGGCAAGCTGGACTCCGAGCGACGCGATGCCACGATGCAGCGATTCCATGCCGGCGAGATCGAGATTCTCGTCACTACGACCGTCATCGAGGTGGGCGTGGACGTCCCCAACGCCACCGTGATGCTGGTCGAGAACGCCGAGCGCTTCGGGCTGGCGCAGCTCCACCAACTGCGGGGACGCGTTGCCCGGGGGGAGCATGAGGGCATCTGCATGCTGCTGACACGGGCGGCGACTCCCGAGGTCGTGAGCCGGCTGCAGGTGCTGGAGCGCACGTGTGACGGCTTTGAGGTGGCCGAGGAGGACCTGCGGCGGCGGGGTCCCGGGGAGTTGACGGGGGCGCGCCAGAGCGGCCTGCCGGACCTGCGCATGGCCGACCTCGTCGCCGACACCCGGACGCTCGTGCAGGCGCGGGAGGATGCCTTCGCCCTGCTCGCGGCCGACCCGGCGCTGGCCCTCCCCGAGCATGCCGCCCTGCGCGAGGCGATTGCCGGGTTCGGTCGGCAGCAGGAGAAATGGGCGCTCTAGGGGAATGCCCTTTGACTCATCGGCGCGACGCAGAGCTGCGGTGCGCCGCTCTTCTGGAGACACACAACTCGTCGGAGGGGGGAATTGGCGTGCTGACACGCAGAACCGTCCTGACGTGCTCTCTGCTGGTGGTCGTCCTGCTCACCGCCTTCGCCTGGGCGACCTGGAGCGAGATGTCCCGGTTCACCCTCGCCCGCCTGGCGCCACCGGACGTCGACGTGTGGGTGGAAGTCAACACGACGGCCCTGGCCGAGCATTCGGTGTGGTCGGCGCTGGTGCACAAGTCGACGCCGCGAGGTGAGCTGGCGCAGCGCTGGATCGAGGCGCTGCAGCAGGGATGGGACGCCCAGGACTGCGGGCCGCTGTCGCTGGCCGAGGAGGTCGTGCCGTGGGCCGGCA
>CAZIWQ010000739.1:0-4214 GCA_964542355.1 uncultured Armatimonadia bacterium | reverse complement strand
TACCGTCGACTGCACGCGATCCACCCCGAGCTCCCCAAGTACCTCGTGGCCGTCGCCCTCGTCGCCGTGTGTGGTGGCATCTTCGAGAGCACGTACAACAACTACCTGTACGCGCAGTTCAGGATTCCGCCGACGACGCGGGGCAATCTGGAGTTCGTGCGCGAGTTCCCGGGGCTCATCAACGCACCGTTGATGGGGGCCTTGTCGTCGCTGCCGGAGACGGTGGTGGCCGGGTTGTCGACGCTGACCACCGCAGTCGGGATGGTGGGGCTAGGGCTCCTCGGGCACAACTGGTGGCTGATGCTCGTGTGCACGGTCCTGTGGGGTATCGGGAGCCATCTGATCATGCCGCTGTGCTCATCGCTGACGATGGGTTTCGGTGGCGCGGCCAAGCGCGGCCAGCGGCTGGGACAGGTGGGGGCCGTCGCCATCGCCGGCTCCGTCGTCGGCTCGGCGATCGTGTGGTTTGTGTTCGACCACTATGGGCACGGGGAGCCGGCGGAGGGCCAGATCCGGCCAATCGACGAGTGGCAGTTCGATCTCACCTTCTACCTGGCGGCCCTCACCTGCGTCGCCGCCGGCGTCTGCTTCTTCCTGCTGCGCAACATCGGGGCCCACAGCAAGCGGCCCACAATGGTCATCAAGCGCAAGTACTGGCTCTACTACGTCCTCAATGTGCTGTTCGGGGCCCGCAAGCAGGTGTTCTTGACCTTCGGGCGCTGGGTGCTGGTGACCATCTTCCGCCAGCAGCCGTCGACGTTCGCCAAGCTCTCGATCGCCTCGTCGCTACTGGGGATCCCCTTCAACGCCATGTTGGGGCGGGTGGTGGACCGCTTTGGGGAGCGCACGGTGTTGGTGATCGACTCGTTTGTCCTGCTCCTGGTCTGTCTCGGCTACGGTGGGGCCCGCCATCTGGGACTGAGCGAGAGCTGGGCGCTGATCATCGTCTACCTCAGCTATGCCGTCGACCAGCTCTTCTTCGCGGTGAGCATGGCCCGCGACACGTACATGTCCAAGATCGCCGAGAGCCAGGAGGACCTGACGGCTTCACTCTCGGTCGGTGTCAGCATCAACCATGTCATCGCGATGAGTGTCCCCTCGCTCGGCGGGCTCCTGTGGAACGCCCACGGCTACGAGGCGGTGTTCATGGCGGCAGGTGTGGTGGCCCTGCTGATGATGGTCTTCACCAACATGATTCGCGTGCCGCGCTCAGTGGAGCTGGAGGCGAAGGCCTCGTGACCTACGAAGCGGCAGTCGAGTTCCTCGGCTCCCTCGTCGACTTCGAGCGGCTGGGCTTCCACCGGCACTTCGCCGAGACAGTCGGGCTGGACTCCGCGCGTCGCTTCCTCGGCCTGCTGGGCGATCCCCACCATGCAACCCCTGCGGTGCACATCGCGGGGACCAAGGGGAAGGGCTCGACGGCCGCGATGGTTGAGCGTGCCCTGCGTGAGGCCGGTTACCGCACGGGGCTGTTCACCTCGCCCCATCTCGTCTCGTTCCACGAGCGGGTGCGTGTCAACGGTGTGCCGATCGATCGCGAGGCGGTGGCGGCGTTCGTGGACCTTGTCCAGCCGGCCTTCGGGCAGGTGCGGGAGACCCCGGGGCTCACGCCGTGCACGTTCTTTGAGGCATACCTGGGGATGGCCGCCCTGCACTTCCAGCGCGAGCGAGTGGACATCGCGATCTACGAGACCGGCCTGGGCGGCCGGCTGGATGCCACCAACCTGCTCGCTCCCGTCGTCTGTGCGGTCACGACGATTGGCTTCGACCACACGGCGATCCTCGGTGACACTCTCGACGCGATTGCGCGGGAGAAGGCGGAGATCGCCAAGCCCGGCGTGCCGCTGGTCGTCGCGCGGGCCCAGGCGGAGGAGGCTCTGCGGGCCATCCACGAGACGGCGCAGACGAACGGTGCGCCAGTGGTCGCGGGGCCGCCGGTCACCCGGCGGGTGCCGCCCTGCCCTGCCGGGATCGCCCCGGACGGTGCGGTCGTGCGTCCGTGTGACATGTTCGAGGTGCAGCCCGCGGCGGCCGCGCCGTTTGCTCTCACCTCGCCTCTCGTCGGCGCCCACCAGGCAATCAATGTCGGAGTGGCTCTGGGGGTGCTAGCGGAACTGGGGCACCGGGGCTACACTGTGGATGCCGCCACTGTCGCGCGCGCACTGCGCGAGGTGCGGTGGCCGGGGAGGTTCGATGTCCGGGGGGCACGCCCGTGGCTGGTGTTCGACTGCGCCCACAACCCGGAGTCGGCACGGGCACTGGCGCGCACCTTGCCGGAGTACCTGACCTATGACCGGCTCGTCGCGGTAGTGGGGATGGCGGAGGACAAGGACACTGCGGGCTTTGCGCGTGAGCTCGGGCCCGCGGCGACCCACACCGTGCTCACGCGGGCGGCGATTGACCGCGCACTGGCGCCCGAGGAGATGCTCCGGCGCTCCGTCGGGGCATGGGCCGGGGCGGAGTGTATCCCCACCATTCCCGAGGCCTGCCGGCGGGCCCGGGAGCTGGCGGGGCCCACGGGGGCGATATGCATTGCCGGGTCGTTCTACGTGGTCGGCGAGGCCCTGCAGGCCCTCGGCATGGAGCCGTGAGACGGTCGGGGGCTGAGGCGCCGTTCGTCGTTGCCGAATGCCGAATGCCGAATGCCCAATGCCACATGCCCCGTGCCGCCGTTCCCAGAGCGCTACACGCGTAGGTAGGAGGACTGTTGATGCTAGCGAAGCGCATTATCCCGTGCCTCGACGTCACCGACGGCCGTGTCGTCAAGGGCATTCAGTACCTCAACTTCCGTGACGCCGGGGACCCGGTGGAGCAGGCCGCTCGCTACGATGAGCAGGGCGCGGACGAGCTGGTGTTTCTCGACGTCACCGCTTCGCTGCAGCACCGCGATATCATGCTCGACATCGTTCGGCGCACTGCCGAGCAGGTGTTCATCCCGTTCACGGTCGGCGGCGGCGTGCGCACGGTGGACGACATCCGCCAGATCCTCGTGGCGGGGGCAGACAAGACCTCGGTGATGACGGCCGGGATTGAGAACCCGGACCTGATCCGCGAGGGGGCGGAGCGCTTCGGGAACCAGTGCATCGTTGTCGCCATTGATGCCCGGCGGGTGCCGCGCGAGGGGCGCGACGACACGGACCTCGGCGTCAATCCGGACGCCGCCATCGAGTGGCGTGTCCACACGCATGGTGGGCACCGACCGACGGACGTGGATGTCCTGGAATGGGCTCATCGGGCCCAGGAGCTGGGAGCGGGGGAGCTGCTGGTTACCAGCATGGATGCCGACGGGATGCGCACCGGCTACGATGTCGAGCTTTTGCGCCGCATCTCCGAGCATGCTTCGGTCCCGGTCATTGCCTCCGGCGGGGCGGGCAGTGTCGACCACATGTACCGCGCGCTGGTGGACGGGAAGGCGGATGCCGTGCTGGCGGCGAGCATCTTCCACTTCGGTGAGACGACGGTCGGCGACGTGAAGCGCGAGCTCGCGGCGCGCGGCGTGGCGGTGCGCCTCTAGAGACCCGGCCGAAGAGGCCACTTCCGGCCGGGTCTCTAGCGCCAACATGGCTGTGAGTGGCCTCTGCGAGCCTCTGAGCGTAGCGTCGCGGCCTCAGAACGGCTTTTCGGCCGCTCTTCTAGCGGCGCGGCGGCACGAATGCCTATCCTGGCTCAAGGGGAGCTCCTGATCCGGTGGATACCTCAGTACTCAAGTTCGATGCGGCCGGCCTGATCCCGGCAGTCGTGGTACACCATGAAACCAACGAAGTCCTGATGCTGGGCTACATGAATGCGGAGGCGGTGCAGCGCACGGTCGACAGCGGCCTGGCGACGTTCTGGAGTCGCTCGCGCGGCAAGTTCTGGGTCAAGGGCGAGACCTCGGGCCAGACGCTCAACCTGCGGTGGCTGCGCCTGGACTGTGACGCCGATGCCTTGCTCGTGGGAGTGGCGCCGGTCGGGCCGGTCTGTCACGACGGCTATCTGAGCTGCTTCTACCGCGAGTGGCACGCGGGGCAATGGGATGTCATCGCCGAGCCGGTGATGACCCGCGAGGAGCTCTACGGCGAGCAGGGGTAGACAGCCGTACGTGCTCCCAGTGACACTGGCGTGCGACCGGAGGGGCCGGATCCCGCAAAGCGGGACGGTCCCCGCGTAGGTCGGGCGTCTCGACGCCGCTGTCTTTCGCGTCACCCGGCGCCTCTGTCATCCTGAGCCCAGAC
>CAZIWQ010000738.1:0-4214 GCA_964542355.1 uncultured Armatimonadia bacterium | reverse complement strand
TTGTAGCGGGCGTCGGTCGGCGTGTGGATGGTCGCCTGGGTGTTCTCGACGCTGATCCGGCCCTTGAATGGCCGATAGTCACGCATCGAGCGCAGCGTCACGTCGAGCAGGAGCGACTGCTCACGGTCGGGATACTCGTTGCTGACATCCACGCCGTGCACCTCGTCCCCGTTCTCCAGGACTTCGAGGTAGGCCAGCGGCTCGCCACAGGCGAGGCTGCCGCCAACGCGATAGGTGCTCCCGTCGGCAGTGGGGGTGACCTCGAACCGGGCGGCCGTCGGACGCAGGATGTCGCGCAGGGGCTGGCGCACCCACTTGTAGTCGCAGTTGTCGGTGGGCCGCAGCGTCACATGCATCAGGCCGTCGTCGAAGCGGGTCGCGCGACCGTCGGGGGTGGTAACCGTCACGCGCGGGCGCAGCAGCAGCGTTCCGGCGAGGGTCTCCGTGGCGATTGCGGGCGTGGCGTCGGCGAGCGTATCCGGCGCCAGCTCGACGGTCGGGAGCTCCGTGACCACCTCGCCCGCCGGGGTAAGTAGGGAGACCTGCACCCGATAGGGCTGCTGCCGGGTGCCGTCGGGGATGTTGAGGAGCTCGATCTTCAGCGGCTCCCCCAGCGTGAGCGCCTTGCGATAGCTCACCACGAGGTTCGGAACGGCGACGTCGTCGCCCGGGTTCGGCCCGGGCTGCTCGCCCCGGGCGAGCTGCGTGTAGTACTTGATGATGCGCTGGGTCGAGAATGAGTTGGTGATCGTGGGCTCGATGCAGGTGTGCTCATTGAGCTCGTCCCACTCGGGCATGTCGATGAAGTCCGCCGGGGCGCTCAGGGCCGCCTCGAAGCTCCGGCGGAGGGTCTTGGTGCCATCCTCGTCCAGCGTCGAGCCGGTCATGAAGTTGAAGTAGCCGGTCACGGCGGCGAGGCCCAGGTACTTGCTCCGGTATGGCTGCTCGGACAGCACGCCGGCGATGGCAGGCAGGACATGGCCGCGATAGAACGCGACGTCAAGCTGTCGCTCCCGGTTGCGAAACATGCCGGGGGAGAGGAACATCCCGTCGCAGACGTCCAGGTAGGAGCGGAGCGTGGCGCGCGCGCGCTCAGTAGTTGCCGGGCTGACCTTGCCTGTCGTCCGCTGCTCCTCGAACGCCTCGGACCAGGCGCGGCCGAGGTCGGGGCAGAACAGAAAGCTGTCGCCATGGATGGCGCGGAGGTCCGTGAGCATCGCCGCGACGTCCGCGGGCGGCAGGCTGGTAGAGTAGCCGCCGCATAGCAGCTTGCCGTTCACGCGCAGCGAATGCGGCGACGTGAGCGCGGCTTTGAGCGTACGGTTCAGATAGGCGATGTCGCGGGTCGCGCCGAGGCGGGGCATGATGACGAAGTCGTCCCGCCCGGAGCTGTCCGCGGCCTTCAGCGCGCGCTCGTAGCGGTCAACCATCCCCGGGGTGCCAATCAGGATGCTGAGGCCGTCGAGGCCATACATCCGCGCATGGCCCATGATCTTGTGGAAGCTCGCCTCGGTAAGGACTTCCTTGCCCCGGGTGGACCGGTCCATGAGCAATGGACGGTCCATGTAGCGGTGCAGGTAGTTCTGGTAGAGGCCGTACTTCACCTGGCTCGACGAGAACACGAGTGGCGGGCTGAGGACCGGCCGGCGCAGGGCCGGCGGCTGACCGAGGGCCACGCCGGCGGCAACGCCGATGATGGCGACCGACAACAGCAGACGGCGGAGCAGACGCATGATAGCGCTCCCGGGCGAATGGATCCGCACTTCGACGGCCTGTGCTGTCGAGAGTATACCACCGGCGCTTGCTGTGCCATAGCCGGGGGCGCTGGCTCCGGTACGCCGGGAAGGAATCGGGAGGCCCTCGGGGCGAAACCTCTCCCCGGTGCCGAGAGCCGCTCCCGTGGGCTCCGGCAACACGCTCATCCGCCGCTGACGTCCCCCCGGACGTGGAGAGGATTCCCCCTGATGACCGCAGCGCCGCCCGGCCCGGCCGAGCTCCGCCACTTCCACCGCCAGCTTGTGACCATCCGCGAGTTCGAGGATGAGCTCTTGCGGGCCTCGCGCAAGGGCGACCTCGCCGACGCCACCCACCTGTGCATCGGCCAGGAGGCGGTTGCGGTCGGGGCGATGGCCGCCCTGCGCCCCGATGACCTCATCACCAGCAACCACCGCGGCCACGGCCACTGCATCGCCAAGGGCGCCGACGTCGCGCGGATGATGGCCGAGCTCCACGGCCGCGCCACCGGTTACTGCCGGGGGCGCGGCGGCTCCATGCATATCGCCGACTTCTCCCTCGGCATCTGTGGTGCCAACGGTATCGTCGGGGCCGGCCTCCCCATCGCCAATGGCATCGCCCTCGCCCAGGAGCTCCGGGGGACGGGGCGGGTGTGCCTGTGCTTCTTCGGTGACGGGGCCTCGAACCAGGGCGCCTTCCACGAGGCGCTGAACCTGGCCTCGATCTGGCGCCTGCCTGTTGTCTTCATCTGCGAGAACAACCAGTACGCGGTGTCGATGGCGGCCGGCGAATCGATGAACATCACCGACGTGGCCGATCGCGCCGTGGCCTATGGCATCCCCTCGGCGGTGGTTGACGGCAACGATATGCTGGCGGTGCGCGCGGCGGTCCTCGCGGCCGTCGACCGTGCCCGCGCCGCCGAGGGCCCGACCCTGCTGGAGTGCAAGACCTATCGCCTCACCGGGCACTACGCGATGGACCCCGACCGCTACCGCTCGCGCGAGGAGCGGGACTGGTGGCGAGACAACAACGACCCCGTCGTGCGCTCGCGCACGGTGCTCATCGACCAGGGGGTCGCCGCCGCAGAGGAGCTCGACGCGGAGCGCGACGCGATCCGCCAGGAGATTGGGGAGGCGCGGCGGGCCGCCCGCGAGGACGAGGCCTGCCCGCCCGAGGCGGAGACCTGCCTCCATGTGCTCACCCCGCAGGACCCGGTGCCTGACCCGGGCCCGCCACCGCAAAGCGCCCCCCGCAAGACCTTCACCGAGGCCCTCGCGGAGGCGATCGGCGGGGAGATGGAGCGCGACGCCAGCGTCGTGCTCATCGGCGAAGACGTCGGCAAGCGCGGCGGGGCGTTCCAGGTGAGCGCCGGGATGATGGAGCGCTTTGGGCCCGAGCGCATCCGCGACACCCCCATCTCCGAAGCGGCCATCATCGGCTGTGGGGTGGGCGCGGCGATGCAGGGGCTGCGGCCCATCTGCGAGCTGATGTTCTCCGACTTCTGCACGGTGGCCATGGACCAGATCGTCAACCAGGCGGCGAAGACGCGCTACATGTTCGGCGGGCAGGTGAGTGTGCCGCTGGTGATCCGGGCCACCTCCGGCTGTGCCGGCCGCGCGCGGGGCGCCCAGCACTCCCAGAGCCTCGAGGCGTGGTTCATGCACACCCCCGGGCTCAAGGTGGTCTACCCCGCGACCCCCGCCGATGCCAAGGGGCTGCTCACGGCGGCGATCCGCGACCAGGACCCGGTCATCTTCCTCGAGCACAAGGGGCTGCTGCAGGAGGCCGGCCCGGTGCCGGAAGGCGAGTACGTCATTCCCCTGGGCAAGGCGAGTGTCCGGCGCGAGGGCACTGCGGCCACCGTGATCACGTATGCGCGCGGGGTGCAGCTCGCGCTCGCGGCGGCCGAGCGCCTGGCCCGCGACGGCACCAGCATCGAGGTGCTGGACCTGCGATCGCTCGTGCCGCTGGATGTTGAGGCGGTGCTGGCTTCGGTGCGCAAGACCGGGCGGGTGTTAGTGCTGACCGAGGACTGCCGGACCGGCAGTGTCGCGGCGGAGATCATCGCCCAGATCACCGACAACGCCTTCGATGCCCTGCAGGCCGCCCCGGTGCGAGTGTGTGGCGAGGACTGCCCGCTGCCATACTCGGAGCCCCTGGAGGCGCGCGCACTGCCCAGCGTCGGCCGCGTCACCGCCGCCCTCCGGCGGCTGGTGGGATAGCGGGGGTAGGCCGCCGTGCCGTTGTCGTTGCCGTCGCCTTTCTGTAGGGCGGGTCCCGCGGGGCGGGACCCCGCCGTCGTCGCCGTTGCCGTCCCGGCCTCACCCCCCGGCCCCCTCTCCGTTCCGGAGAGGGGGTGTCTGAGGGTATGTGCCGTCTGTCGTCTGTCGTCTGTCGTCTGTCGTCTGTCGTCTGTCTTCTGTCGTCTGTCGTCTGTCGTCTGTCGTCTGTCGTCTGTCGTCTGTCGTCTGTCGTCTGTC
>CAZIWQ010000737.1:0-4217 GCA_964542355.1 uncultured Armatimonadia bacterium | reverse complement strand
GGCTTCTCGCCCGGGAGCTTTATCCGCACGCAATTGTGGGCGAGGGTCTGGGCGAAGTAGTTCTGCAGGTTGGCGGTATTGCCCTGGCGCGTCCCGGTGTCGAGCGCCAAAAACCCCTGCTTGAAGATCGTGAAGTGGCCGGCGTCATAGTGCCGGTGCTGGGCCGTCGGGCCGTCGCCGGAGATCATGCAGTAGGTATCGGCGGGACCATCGCCCGAGCGCATGAAGACCTGGCCCATGCGCGGGAAGAAGCGCGCCGCCGGCAACTCCTGCGGGTCGAGAGGCGCCGGGGCGGCATCCAGGTCGGTCAAGAGGTACGGGTGGATGCACAGCGCACCGGTGCTGAAGTACACGGGGAAACGGGCGCGCAGGTATGCCGCCAGCGCCGCCTCCGCGGGCCGCGTCTTCCCGTAGAAGTGCATGATCTGCGACAGGTGGTTGTACATCGGCCAGCGCGTCAGGCGGTTGTCCACGTGCGGGGTGTCGCCATAGCCGTACTCCAGTAGCCCCGGCAGGCAATTCCACATGACGTAGTTGGGGAAGCCCGCGACGTAGGCCAGCTCCGCGCGCCGGTCCAGCCCGGCCGCCGACTGCATGCAGTGCAGGTAGTTCCACTCGGCGAGGGGGTACTCGCCCATGGAGTAACCGAGAGTGGGCGAGGCCGCCCCGCCGTCGTCGCCGGCCATCTCGCGGCGGTGGGTGATGACCCGCTGGTACATCGCAAAGCCCTCATTGAGGCAGCGCAGGGCCAGCGCGTCATCGGCGCCGCTGCGGTGCAGCGCCAGTCCGGTGAACAGTGCCAGGTT
Source organism: uncultured Armatimonadia bacterium (assembly GCA_964542355.1). GTDB lineage: Bacteria > Armatimonadota > Zipacnadia > Zipacnadales > JABUFB01 > CAZIWQ01. The sequence goes on along the minus strand of CAZIWQ010000737.1, from coordinate 3,411 downwards.
GTCATCGCCGTAGTAGCCCGTCTGGTACCCGCCACGGTTCTGGCGCTGCTTCGCCGGGCCGTGCAGCGCCTCATCCACATGCTGCAGGAAGCCCCGGGCCAGCTCGAGGCGCTCGGCGGCGGGCAGGTCATTCCAGGTCCAGTCCAGGGCGCAGAGCCACTCGAGACGGGTGAAGCCATACCAACTGACGGACTTCTTGGCTGCGAAGCAGGCGTGGTAATAGTCGAGGCTGGCCCACAGCATCTGCCGGAGGCGTTCATGGCGCTGCGGGTCGGGCGCGACGCGCTGAACGAGGGCCGCCGCCATCAGCTTGTCGCCCCAGTCGTACGCCTCGTAGGCGCTCCCCTCGCGCCGCGGGGGGCGCGCAATGCCGGACCATTCGCCCGGCGGTTTGGGGTTATCGGCGAATTTGCGGACCTCCGCGAAGTGCTCGCGCAGTGCCCCCTCGGCCCGCGCTTTGATCCCGGGCCAACTGTCGGCGTTGAAGAACAGACGCGGGTGGTCGGTGCGGACCTGACCCCAGTCCGGGGTCTGCGGGAGAGCCAGGGCAGTTGCGGCGACAAGCACGAGCAGGCAACAGATCGGTGCAGGGGAAAGCATGGTCACGCCCTCCGCCCTCGCGCTTCGCCGGGGCAAAGCCGAGAGGCCTCGTGAGCTGGGACGACCTGGCAGTGGTGAGGGACGAGCCGCACTCGCGTAGGCCGACCGTCCCGGTCGGCGGGGGAGGCGTGTCGAGCGGGACGACGCCGCTGATTTTTGGCCAGTCCGTCGGCGGCCGCACGAACCCGGCCTCTGGGCCGATGTCATCCTGAGGAGCGAATGCGGCTTCGCAGAAGCCGCAGCGACGAAGGATCACACTCCGCCAGCAAGCGCCTTCGGCTGATGCTGATCCTTCGCCAGAAGACCGCTCCGCGGTCTGGGCTCAGGATGACAGTCTCGTCGAACGGCGCACAAAACAGTGGCGTCGAGACGCTCGACCTACGCGGCGACCGCAGACGACGCGGTTCCCGCTCTGCGGGATCCGGCCCCTCCGAAGACGCCCGCACGGCTTAGGCTAGCGCCTGTGCCCCGGCGGGGTCAGTTCTCCTGGAGCAGCTTGTGAATCAGGTAGCGGTACTGGACCGCGTAGCTCTCGCGGTTGAGGGTCTCCAGCTTCACCAGCGCTGCGCGCATGTCCAAAATGCTGGCGCGGTCTGCCTCGCGGTTGATTGTCTCCAGCCGCTGCCAGGACGCGAGCAGCCCTTTGGCCCGCTGTGCATACTCCGCGTCGCGTGCCGCCAGCTCCAGCCCCTCGCGGTACTCCGCGAACGCCCTCGCCGCCTCCGCTACCTGCCCGAGCAGTGTGCGGCGGTACTCGCCGTTGAGCTGCTCGGTCACCTGCGCCACCTGGTCGGCCGCGAGCCGGCTGTCGCGGAAGACGATGGTAGCGAAGTTCTCCGGCTCCGAGAACTTCGACTGCAGGGGTGCCCACGAGGTGAACTGGTCGCCGCCGGAGCGCTTGGTGAAGATGTTGCGGCAGACGTTGCCGGTCCACTTGACACCCTCTGCGGCCCGGCCCCGGACGACGGACCAGGGGATGAGCGTCTCGATGCTGTACGAGGTGTCGGCGATCCTCGCCGCGGCCTGCATCTTCGTGAAGTCGGGGTTGCCCTCGAAGCCGCCCTTGGCCCCGCCGGCGGTGACGGCGAACTGGTAGACGTCCGGCTTGCCGTCAGGCTGCAGGAAGATCTCGATGCCATCCTCCGCCCAGGTATCGCCGCCATCGAGGATCTGAGGCTTGAGCAGTTTGGCGTCCGGCTCCTCACAGATGACGCTGATGTAGAGCCCGGCCGCGGTCCAGCACAGCCGCGCCAGGGTCTGCTTGCTGTAGCTGTAGCCATCGCCGAGCACCGAGAAACCGGTGACGGCCGGAATGCTCTGCCAGGCCGCGTCGCCGGCGACCTCACCGTCAATGACCGGTGCCACAGCCGGACGGTGGCAGGGATAGGTGGGGGCGGCCAGCACCTGACCTGTCATCAGCATCAGGGCCACCAGGATGGTTGTCCGCGTCTTCATGAGCGATCGCCTCCGCCTGTCATTGAGTGTGCCGGTTGAGCATCGCGTAGGTCTTCAGCTTCCAGAACAGGTCCTCGGAGCTGCGGATGAGCCCGGCGAGCTGCGCCTCCGCCTGCCAGTCCCCGGCCTCTCCCTTCGCCGCCAGCTCCGCCACCTGCTTGAGCACCGCCTCGACTTTGGGCTTGAGGGTCGCACCGTCAGCGGCGGCGTCGGCGAGCAGTTGCGCGGCCTCCGTCTTCATCGCCGCCAGGTCCAGGCTCTGCGCCACGCTCGGCCGGAAGTCCAGGCTCAGCAGGCGCGCCAGGTCCTCGTTGCCGTGAGCCTGCAGGTAGGCCTCGGCCGCGGCATTCGTCGAGCCGGCGAAGTCATAGAGGGCGAAACGGAAGCTGCCGGCCGCGGGCTTCACCCCGAGGTGAGTCATGACGGCATAGTCGCCCACATACACCTTCCCCCCGAGCAGGGCCGGCTGCTCCACGAGCGCCGCGCACGGCCCCTCCCCTTCTCCCCGGGCCATGTCGAACACCGTATCGTAGTACGTGAGCCACGGGTCTTGCCCGGCGACAAGCTCCAGCGTGCCGGGCTCCTTGACATCGGTGCGGGGCGTCTTGACATGCCGCTCGCCCCGCCGCCCCCGGGCTGCGGTGAAGAAGCTTGGATAGCACCGCAGGCCAACGGTCACATTCTTGAGGACTGCCCCCGGCCGGGGCTGCCACTTGAGCAGGCAGGCAACGTGGTTGGCGCCGGGGAGCAGAACCGTTCGGAGCGACACCACGGCCGCCGGATGCGCCCAGATGACCTGGAAGCCCCCGCGCGCGCCGCTCTCCGTCACTCGCATCTCCGTGAGGTCCTGCCGCACGACATCCTTGCCGTTGATGTCGATGGTGAGGAATCCGCTGTGGTACCAGTTGGACACGCTGGGCGCGGGCATCCCGAAGTTGCCCTCGGCGGACGGGTGCTCGCCCTGGTGGGACGGGTCCTGGCAGCCGGAGTATCTGAACGCGTACTTGTGCACGGAGTTCTCCAGGCTGATCTGGTGGGTGAGGATCTTGTGCCCGGCCGTGCATTGGTGGGTGGCGGAGCTGGTCTGCGCGCCCCCATCGAGGACGCCTACCTGTTCGGGCGGGGCGGGCTGCGCCCCGGCCGCGAGCGCCAGGCAGACCAGTAGCAGCGGCAGACACCAGTATCTTGCGCCCATGGCTTGTCCTCCGTTAAGGATGATGCTGCTGGTCGGCGGGGCCAGCAACTGACCGCGAAGCGGCATGCCGTTCAGCCCTGACGGGGCGATATGCTTTAGCCACGGGCGTGAGCCCGTGGTTGGCGGCCACTCTCTCCCCTCCCTCCTCTTCGCTTCGCCCC
>CAZIWQ010000736.1:3223-4224 GCA_964542355.1 uncultured Armatimonadia bacterium | reverse complement strand
GTCGGGCTCATGGGAGGACCCCGCACACCATCAGAATGACGCTTAACGCGGCACTGGCTCTCGACACACCGGCGCGGCTTGAGGCCGACATAGCACATGGGCGCCCGCCAGTTGTAGCCGACGTGTACGAGGCCCGCCAGCAGCGTCAGGTACCCCGCAAGCTTGTGCAGCTCCATGGGGAAGAACTGCTCATGGGGTGGTCCTGCAAGTTGCTCTGCGTTCGCTTCCGGGGCCGCGGGCAGTGCCCCCGCCGGCCCGGCTTCCCCTGGGGTGGCGGCCGGCCCGTGCGCGAACGTAGGCTGGTGGCTGCCGCGACGACCCGAGGGCCATGGGTGGTGTCCGCGCTGCGATGGCCCATTGCGGCTCCCGGTGCCAATCCCGTTCGCCCGGGCGAGAGCTGCGCGGGGCGGCGGACACTCTTGTTCGGCAGCGCTTGCAGCCCGACAGCAGTGTCGGGCGTACCGGCGACGAGTCCTGTCCGGCTGCGGTGCGCACAGGACTCGCGGACGGCCGCGGGGAATGGTCCGGTCTGGCGGCGGTCGCGATGCCGCGTTCAGCCCGGCTGGAGCATCAAGCACACTGACAGGAGAACCGAACATGAGCGCCAAGATCACCCTCGGCTGGGCCAGCCGTGACATCACCCCGAGCCGCCCCGTCTCCCTGCGCGGCCTGTTCAACCTGCGCATTGCCACGAAGGTCAACGATCCGCTGACGCTGACCGCACTCGCCCTCGACAGCGACGGCGAGCCGACGATCTTCGTCTCACTGGACGCGTGTGCAGTCGACCCGGAGATCCTGGAGCGCAGCCGCGAGGCCCTGTGGGAGGCCCTACCGGGGTTCCCTGCCGAACGCCTGATCGCGAGTGCTACCCACACCCATACGGCGCCGTTCGCCGGCGGGCAGGTGGGGTTGCAGAAGGACGAGGACTACCTCCCCGATATCCGGGCCCGGTACCCCGACTACATGAGCACTGCCGAGTACAGCACGTTGCTCGTCGAGGC
>CAZIWQ010000736.1:0-3213 GCA_964542355.1 uncultured Armatimonadia bacterium | reverse complement strand
CGGCGGCATGCGAGGCCTGGGAGCAGCGGCGCGCGGGGTACCTCGGCTGGGGCTACTCGTACGCCGTGGTCGGGGAGAACCGCCGGGTGCGCTACTTCGATGACCGTGCGCTCATGTACGGCAAGACGAGCGAGCCCGACTTCTCCCACGTCGAGGGGCATGTCGACCACAGCGTCAACCTGCTCTTTACCTATGATGCCGACCGGAACCTGAGCGGGGTGGTGGTGAATGTGGCCTGCCCGTCGCAGGCGAGCGAGGGGGGGCAGGACTTCGTCTCCGCCGACTACTGGCATGACACGCGCGAGGAGCTCCGGCGGCGCCACGGCGCGGCGCTGTTCGTCCTGCCGCAGTGCTCGGCGGCGGGCGACCAGAGCCCGCACCGCCTCATCGGCACCCGGGCCGAGGAGCGCATGCTGATGCTCAAGTATGGCGAGGGCCTCAGCCGTGCGCGCAACGGGGGCTTGCGCCGCGACATCGCGCGCCGGATCGCCGATGCCGTGGACGATGCCGAGCCCGCGGTGCGCCAGGAGCTCCATGACGAGGCCGTGCTCAAGCACGAGCAGCGGACGCTGGCGCTACCACACTGGGACGTGACCGCACAGGAGCATGCCACGTTGCTCGAGCAGATGGGGGAGTTGCGCCAGCAGCTCGCGGAAGTCGGCGAGGGCGATCGCCTCGACGCCACGTACACCTCACTGCGCTCCCGCCTGGCCTGGTGCCAGCGCGCCGTGGACCGCTATCAGAACCCGCTCCCCAACGTCCCGAGCGAGGTCAACGTGGTGCGGGTGGGCGACATCGCCTTCGTGACGGCACCGTTCGAGTATTACCTCGACTTCGGGGACCGGATCAAGGGGCGCTCGGCGGCCCTGCAGACGTTTGTCGTCCAGCTTGCGGGCGGGGGGACCTACTTGCCGACGGAGCGCGCGGCGCAGGGCCTCAGCTATGGCGCGATCCCGCCGAGCTGCCGCGTCTCCCCGCAGGGGGGTCAGGTCATCGTCGACGAGGCCGTCGCCATCATCGAGGGGATGTTCGCGGCACCGTAGGGCACGCCGCTGGGGCGTCAGCCGACAGTGCCCACTTGGCCGGGAAGTGGCGGCGCTACGCGCTCTAGCTCGGAGATGAGGGATGGCAGGTTCTCTGTCACCGTCTCCCAGAGGCGATCGCGGCTGACGTCCTAGCAGAGCGGCCGAAAAGTCGTTCTGAGGCCGCGAGGGTACGCTCAGAGGCCCGCAGAAGCCACTCACAGCCATCTCGCCGCTAGAGACCCGGCCGGAAGTGGCCTTTCCGGCCGGGTCTCTAGTAGGCATGCACGATCCGATGCCTCATCCCGACGATCTGTCGCCACGGCAGCGTCGGACACGCCGCCCGCCCGTGTTCCGTGACCTGGCTCGCAGCCTCTCCGACAATCTCGATGGCACGAGTGATGGCGAACTCAAGCTGCCGGTCGTCGTCGAGGTCCTCGCGCGACCGCCCCGCGGCGAAGACAATCGCCTGCTGGGCGGCCTCCAGCATGTGCCGCACCCGGATGGCGTCCTCTTCACTCAGCATATTGCACCACCGCGGTTGCCAGCACCTTGTCGCGGAAGTAGCGGCTGAGGTCTTCCGGGGTCCGCAAGTCCACCTTGCGACCGACCATCTCCGTCAACTCGATCTCCTGCCCTGCCATGTCAAGCAGACCGACCTTCGCCCCGGCGCGGTACTCGACCAGCATGTCGACGTCGCTCTGCGGGCCGAACCGGTCTGTCAGCACCGACCCAAACAGCGCGAGGCGACGGATGTGGTTGCGGCGGCAGAACTCCGCCAGCTCCTCGTGGTCGATCTGGATGGGCAGGTCCATCTCCGGCAACCTCCTGTCGCGCATGCCCCCGGCGCTCCGCCGTGCAGTGCGCCTTGCGCAGGCCAAGGACCAGTGACGTCATCATAGCGCACACCGCCGCGACTGCCAAGCCGACCGAACCGCGCCGGGGGCGCGACGCACGCCGCCCCTCAGAACGCCATCGCCGCGAACGCCTGCGCGTAGAGCCAGTGGCCAAAGTCGTTGGGATGGTTGATGTTGTTGCCCAAAAGCGACGGCTGGTCTTTTCGCTGCAGCACCATCATCCACGTGCGGTAGACATCCACGTAGGCACACCCGGCTTCGAGTGCCGCCTGCTTGGTTGCCGCGGCAAACAGGCCCATCCGGTGCGTCCCGTAATGCCAGTTGTCATTCGGCGGGAAGGCCGAGAACAGGATCACCGCCGCCCCCTTGCGCTCCCGGATCAGCTTCACAATCGCGATCAGGTTGGCGGTGAACCGCTCCGGCGTCGGGCCGCCGAGGTTGTGGTCATTCATGCCAAAGCCAACCAGCGCCAGGTCCGGCTTGTCCACGGTTCCCATGTACTTGTCGAACCAGTCGATCCCCTGCTGCGACGAATACCCGGAGATGGAGACGTCCTGCACCTCGATCCGCGACTGCGGGAAGCGGGACTCCAGATACCTGGCATAGCGCTGCTGGAAGCGGAACTGCTCCTCCGACGCCTCACCACCCGCCGTGATGCTATCGCCATACGAGGCGATCTTGAGCGGTCCCCCGGCGGCGAGCTTCGCCCGCACGCCGGCCATGGGCTCGCGCTGGTCGTTCGGGGCGGCCCACGGTTGCCCGTTGGTCGTCCGATAGTCGGCCCACACGAACCACTTGTGGTTCGAGAAGCTCGGGACCTTCGTGTGGTCGAAGTCGCGCCGGCCGAAGAGGCAGTTCGTTGCGTAGTCGGGGATGCGCGAATGCGCGGTCCGTGTGATGGTGCCCCGGGGGTAATCCACGACATAATCGCGGCCTTCGGCGTAGACGATGCTCCCCGGCTTGTCGGCGACGAAGGTGCTGCGCAGGACGAGACTGCCGAGCACTACCTGGTCGAAGCACAGGTTGGCCGGCTCGGATTTGGCCAGGACAAGGCTCTCGCCCGGGATATCCATCGGCCTGGCGGGGGCGCCGGCGGCGCCGGCGACGCATGCCAGCACACACAGCAGCGGCAAGGCCATCATGATTGTGGTGTCCATCACCTGTCTCCTCTAGAAGAGCGGCCGAAAGGGCCACATCCGGCCGGGTCTACCCAAACTGCAGCCAGCCGAAGTCGGTGGCCGGGTTGAGTGTCCCCCACACCAGGCGACCCTTGACGGGCTCGCGCTCGGCCCAGGAGACCGAGGCCGCCCCCGGCGCCTCCTCAATCGGCAGGC
>CAZIWQ010000735.1:0-4225 GCA_964542355.1 uncultured Armatimonadia bacterium | reverse complement strand
CCTGGCTCAGGATGACAGACAGGCCAGACGGCCCAAAAACAGCGGCGTCGGGACGCTCGACCTACGCGGCGAGAGGCCCGCTTTGCGCGATCCTGCCCCTCCCTCGGCACCCCGCGCAGCAGGTCGGCATCGAGCGGGCGAGGAAACGAACGTTGCGCGTAGCCCCAATCTCCGCCGCCGCCGACATTCGCGGAGACAGGGGGCCCGTCAGGAGGCATCATGGCACACCAGCGTCGAGTGAGCGAGATCATCAAGACCGCCCGTGGCCTCACCACCCGTCTCGACACGGGTGAGGAGCTCAGGATCGAGGCATGTACCCCACAGATCATCCGCGTGCGCCTGGCACCGGCCGGTCAGTTCGCCACGGGTGGTCTCGAACGCTACGGGTTCATCCGCACCGAGTGGCCGCCGACGGAGTGTGCCGTGACGACGACGGCGCGCCGGGTGACACTGGATACCGGCGCAGTGCAGTTGCGGCTGGAGCGCAGCGGGGCTCGGATCAGCCTGGCGGCCGGGAACCAGACCGTGCTCGCCGAGTACGGGGAAGCATGGAGTGGGGAAGAGGGCTTCGGTGCCCGCTTTGCCCTCGACCCGCACGAGCAGTTCGTCGGGTTCGGCGACCAGACCCGCGACTATCTGAACCATCGTGGCCGGCGCGCGCTGATGTGGGTCCGCAACGTCGCCAGCTATACCCCGATTCCCTTCTTCATGAGCACTCGCGGGTGCGGGCTGTTCGTCAACAGCACCTGGCGCCATGTCTATGACATGGGGGCCAGCAGTGACGAGTGGTTCGGGTTCGCCGGCGAGCGGGGGCAGCTTGACTATTACATCATCTACGGCCCCGACTATCCCGCGATCCTGGACCGCTACTCGGCCATCACCGGCCGGCCGTACATCCCTCCCCTGTGGAGCTTCGGCCTGTGGTTTGTCTGTCACACCGAGGCGCGCGCGCGCGACATGCTCGACGACTGCCTGCGCTTCCGCGAGAAGGGTATCCCCTGTGATGTCGTGGGCCTCGAGCCCGGGTGGATGGAGCACAACTACGACTTCACCGTCGACAAGCGCTGGCACCCGGAGCGGTTCAACATCCCCTCGTACTGCCTGCGGGGGCCACACAACTTCCTGAACGCGGCGATCCGCATGGGCTTCAAGCCCAGCCTGTGGCTGTGCTGCGACTATGACCTCAGTGTTGAGGAGGAGCGGCAGTTGGCGGCACGCGGAGAGGGGCCGGCCCCGCAGCCCGCGACCCGCTCAGAAGCGCTGGTCGGGGGCTACGAGCAGGACGAGCACCTGTCGGCCGCCCGCCGCATGGACACCCAGACCCGGCCGGGGCAGGCCTGGTTCGACCACCTCAAGCCGTTCGTCGATCAGGGGGTCGAGTTGTTCAAGCAGGACGGCGCCAACCAGGTGCTGGAGCATCCCGACCGCAAGTGGCACAACGGCATGGATGACGAGGAGATGCACAACCTCTACCCCCTGCTCTACTCCCGGCAGATGCACGAGGGGTTCCGCGCCCACACCGGGCGCCGTGCTACGTGCTTCACCCCCGATGGGTATGCCGGCCTCCAGAAGTGGACGGGTACGTGGGCCGGAGACACCGGCGGTGGCCCCAGACCGCTGGTCTCGATGCTCAACCTCAGCCTGTCCGGACACTCGCTGATGACGTGCGACATGGAGGTCACGACCAGAGAGGGAATCCACTGTGGGTTCCTCCAGCCCTGGGCCCAGCTCAATTCCTGGAACTACTGGCGTCAGCCGTGGTATCAGGGCGCTGAGCTGGAGGACGTGTTCCGTGACTACTGCCGGTTGCGCTATGAGCTCTTGCCCTACCTGTACGCCACGGCCCACCAGGCTCACCGCACCGGCATGCCCATGTTGCGGGCGATGCCGTTGATGTTCCCCGATGATCCTGCCTCCTACGAGCTGCTCACCCAGTACATGCTCGGCGACTCGCTGCTGGTCTCGGCCTTCAGCGAGGAGGTGTACCTGCCCCCTGGCGAGTGGGTGGACTTCTGGACCGGACAGGTGCTTGCGGGCGGGCGTCGGCTCGCCGTGAACGCCCCGCCCAACCGCGGCGGCGGGCTGTATGCGCGCGCCGGCTCCATCATCCCGATGACGACCTGCGTGCCATACATCGACTGCACGCCGTGGTCGCAGATCGCCGTCAACGTGGTCCCCGGCGCCGATACCGAGGCCATGCTGATCGAGGACGATGGCACGACCTACGGCTATGAACGCGGTGAGGTATCCGAGACGCGCCTCGCGTGGGCCGAGGGCGACGGCTGCGACACGTTGCGGATTGCGGCCCCGGCCGGCTGTACCGATCGCCTGCCGGCGCAGCGCACCTACAGCGTCCGCGTGTGGGGCGCCGCCCGCCCGACACGCATCACGCTCGACGGGGTCGAGCTTGGCTACTGCGCTGAGTGCGTGGGAGAGCCGGGGGGGGCCGCGGGCTGGAGCTACCACGACGCGCCCTCCGCCCACCACGGCGCGGCCCCGCTGTGCCTGTGGGCAACTGTCGCGACACGTGCGCCGCATGTAGTGGCGATCGCCCGGGCGATGTCATCCTGAGGCGCCCGTGCGGCTCCGCAGAAGCCGCAGCGACGAAGGACCGCGCCGTCATCCCACGTACCGTCCACCGGATGAGCCGTCTCGTTCCAGTACCAGTCGGCCGAGGGGGGGCCCTCGAGAGGGGATCGTACATGCAGCTACCGTACCGCAACATGCCCGTCATCGGCGAGCCGCGACAACGGCGGCAGATTGGCTCACACGCGCCACTGGGGCCCGGCGAGGCGTGGACGTTCGCCGAGATCGGGGGCCCGGCGGTGATCACCCGCCTGTGGGTCGGTGTCCCCGACCCGGCCCGCGCCCTGCTCCTGCGCGTCTGGTGGGACGACGAGGACACCCCCAGCGTCGACGTGCCGCTCATCGACTTCTTCGGTGGCGGGGAGCCGTTCGCCACGCCGCTCATCTGCGTGGCCGCGGGCGGCGGCTTCGCCTCCCACTTCCCGATGCCGTTCCAGCACCATGCCCGGCTGGAGCTGGTGAACGTCGCGGACAGCGCGGCGGCCAGTGACGCCCCACTCGTAGTGCAGGTCGACTATGACACCTACACCCAGGATGAGATCCGCGAGAGCCCGGGCATGTTCCACGCCCAGTTCAGCCGCGAGAACCCCGCCAGCGACGGGACCCGGCGCTTCTGTGTGGGGCGGGCGCGGGGGCATGGGGCGTGGATCGGGAGCACGGTGCAGATCGCCGCGGCCGGGGAGCGCACCGGGGCGTGGTCGCAGGCCGCCGGTGAGCTGTACCTGGTGGATGGCGAGGGCCGGCCGCGCCTACTCGCCGGTACCGCCGCCGGGCACTGCTTCGGCCCTGCCGCGGGCGCCCACGAGCATGCCGCCCCGTGTGCCGGCGTCGCCTGCCGCGGCGACCGCGTGCTGCTCTACCGGCTGCACCACGAGGCCCCGATCGTGTTCCGGAACTCGCTGGTCGCCCTGCTGGGGTCGGTCCCCGGTGACTACACGGCCGTCTCCTACTGGTACCAGCATGAGCCGCACCGGGACTTCACCATCCCCGTGGATGCCGGCTGCCTGAGTGCCGAGGCCGCGCTGCCGCCCGGGGCGCGCGACCTCCCCCCGCGGCCCCAGGAGACGATCGAGTGGCTCTATGGGGATGGCACGCGCAAGGCGCTGAGCCGCCACCATTTCATCGACCTGCATGAGTTCCGGGCACGTAGCGCGGACGGACCCGACGGTGCCCGGGAGACGTTGTGGACCACCTTCACCTCTCCCGAGACCCGCAGTGGCCAGTTCTATGTCAGCTATGACAACCACATCCGCGTCACGCTCAACGACCGCCTCGTCTTTGAGCGTGACCGGCGCGACGGCTTTGGCGTCGACCCCGTGGCGGTGATGATCCCGGCGGGCAAGAACACGCTGCAGATCGAGACGATGATGACTGCGGCCAGCCTTGCCCACGCCTGGGTGATCGGGTTCCGGCCGGAAAAAAGCGAGTGGCGCACAAGCGAGGAGATGGAGTTCGCGCGCTACCCGGACACCCCGACTGGTGTAGCTACGGGCGTAGCACCATAGCGGAATGCGACGGGCGCCATCGCATGTGACGGGGCATGGTGCCTGTGGACCCCTGCCAGCTTGCCTGGCAGGTGAACGAGACTGAGTGGGCTACCAGGCTCGGGGCGGGTGTCGTGGACCCCTGCCAGCTTGCC
>CAZIWQ010000734.1:0-4248 GCA_964542355.1 uncultured Armatimonadia bacterium | reverse complement strand
GAGGAGAGATGACGATGGCGCTTTCGCTGTTCGATGTTCAGGCCGGGTTCGGTGGCCCGACAGCCCTCCCCACCCCCACCGTGACCGCAAGCGAGTGGATTGCCCAGATGCGTCAGCTCGACATTGGCGAGGCGGTCGTTCGCTTCGTCCCCGATGAGGGGGTACGCGACCCACGTGCCGCAAACCGCGAGCTCTACGCAGTCTGCCAGGCCCATCCCGAGCTGCGGCCGTGCCCGATCCTGCTGCCGAGCGGCGGTCAGGATGTCCCCTCTGAGCAGGAGCAGGTCGCCGAGGCAATCTCCCACGGTGCCGGCGCCGCACTCCTGCGCCCGACCGCAGACTACTGGCACTTCGAGGAGTGGTCGGGGGGGCCGCTGCTGCGCGCCCTCGAGGAGCGGCGCCTGCCCGCGTTCTGTTCCGTCGGCAAGGTTACGCTCCCCCAGGTCGCCGACCTCGCCGGGCGCTATCCGAAGTTGCCCCTGATCCTTGCCGAGGTCCAGTACCTGCAGCACCGCAGCCTCGTGCCGTTGCTCGCAGCGTTCCCGAATGCCTATCTGTCGGTCGGCAGCAACTATGTGGTCTACCAGGGGCTCGAGACGCTCGTCGCGACCGTCGGCCCCGACCGGCTCTTGTTCGGCACCGGCTTCCCCCATGCGGAACCCATGGGCGCCATCACCATGCTCACCTACGCCGACCTCTCCCCTGAGGTGAAGGCGCAGATCGGCATGCAGAACCTACAGCGACTGATCGAGGGGATCGAGCGATGACCGATGCACTCACACTCGCCGAGCTAGGCCGGCAGGGGATCGCCCTGAGTCACATCGATATCGTCGACATGCATGCCCACATCGACATGCCGTTCGGGGTCCCCGGCGACACCGGTCCGGCCGGCATCGTGGCCAGCATGGACCGCATGGGCATCGCCGCCACGTTCATCTCCACCTCCGCGCCTGTGTCGGCCGAGGACGCCCGGCGCGAGATCGCGGCGGTGTTGGCCGGTGCGCAAGCCTATCCCGGTCGCCTGCTTGCCTACCTGCGCCCGTGGCCAGATCTGCCCCCGGTGACGGAACAGGAGGCCGAGCAGACGTTCGCGCAGGGCTTCGACGGCCTCAAGCTCTACACCGACCGGGGCGTAACGTACACGCACCCCTCCTACGAGCCCTACCTCGCGGTCGCGAACCGTCGCCGCTTGCCGGTGCTGTTCCACACCTGGGGCGGGGAGCGCGACCTCGGCGCGCTGCGCGAGCTGTCCGCCTGCTTCCCCGAGGCCAGCCTGATCGCCGGACACGCGGGGTCGTGCAATGAGGCCGACTACATCGCCCTGGCCCGGGACTGCGCCAACGTGACGCTCGACCTGACGCTCAGCGCCAGCCCCCGCGGGCTCGTCGCGCGGTTCGTTGCCGCCGTCGGTGCGGAGAAGATCGTGTGGGGCTCCGACTGTGCGCTGTTCAGCCAGGGGCAGCAGCTCGGGAAGGTACTGGGCGCTGACATCGCGGAGGAGGAGAAGCGACTGATCCTGGGCGGCAACGCGCGCCGGCTGCTGGCGCGCCGAGAGCCATAGGAGCCGTCAGTACACGCCCTCGTCGCGCAGCACGTCGAGCATGCGACGAGGTTCGTCGAGCGGCAGGGCGATCTTCTCGTGGCCCCGCCGCTCGGACTCGTAGAGCGCCGTGATGACCTCGATGGCGGCACGGCCGTCGGCACCCGTGCAGCGGGGCTCGGAACCAGTCTCGATGCACCCGACGAGGTCCGCGGCGGCGTTCTGGATGCCGGTGCCGGCCCAGGTCGCCGGCGGGAGCTCGTCCGGCGCCAGCTCCTGCCACCAGGCTTCCTCCGTATCCGCCGCAACTGCCTTCTGGGCGGAAGACCCCCCGCCGACCGTCACCAGGCCACGCTCGAAATGCAGCTCCAGGCCGAAGCGCGAGTGCTCCGTCAGCTCATCGACGACGGCGACGCCCTGAATGCCCGAGCAGAACTGGAGGATCGCGAGGCTCGTGTCTTCGGCGCGCAGCTCGCGCCGCATGCGGCACGAGGCGGTCCCGAGCACCCACTCCACGTCTCCGGCGAAGAAGCGCATGAGATCATACAGGTGGACCGCGTCGTGGAGCATCGGGCCTTCGAACTCGGCCTCCCACTCGGGGAGCGGCTTGCAGCCCTGGCAATGACCCACGAGGTGGAGCAGGCGGCCCCAGCGCCCGGCCTGCGCCTCGCGCTTGACGGCCTCGTACTCGCCGCCCCAGCGGCGGGTGCAATTGACCAGGAGCGTGGTGCCGTTGTCGCGACAGGCGGCGATGATGTCATCGCACTCACCCAGACTCAGGGCCATCGGCTTCTCGCAGAACACGCCGCGGACCCCGGCGTCGGCCGCGGCAACGACCTGGTCGCGGTGGAGCCCGGGCGGGGTTGCCACAGCCACGATGTCGAGCTGCTGCTCGGCCAGCATGGCCGTATAGTCCCGGTAGAGCGCCGTCACGCCCCACCGCTCTCCGAAGCGGTGCAACCGCGCCTCTCCCCGGTTGCACCCCGCCACGAGTGAGCACTGCGGGTGCGCGACAAACGCCCCGGCGATGCTGCACGGATGGGTCGGCATCAGGTCCTCGAACTCGCTGCCGATCCGCCCGCACCCGATCAGTCCGACACGGTACTGGTTCATGGTCATCTCCCCTTCAGAGGCGGGCGGTTCGTCGCCGGGTGCCGACTGACCTCTGCCACGCGCACAGTTCCCTGCCGGTCGGCAGAACACCGCGGCTCCCCGCGCCATTGCGGGCCCGTGTCATCCGAGCCCAGACCGCTGCGCGGTCTTCCGGCGAACGATTTGCCCTTTGGGAGGGCGCGCGTGGTCAAGACCAGATCCTTCGTCGCTGCGGCTTCAGCGAAGCCGCAGGCGCTCCTCAGGATGACCTCTCCCGGAGGCGGCTCGCTCCCGGTGCCGTGCCAGCGCGCCGCGGGACAGCGGCGGCGGCAGGTCAGTCCCGGGCCGTTGGGGAAGCTGCCGCCCGGGTACTCACATCACTCAGGGCGCGTCTCGAAGGGAGCAGCACCGTGGCTAGCCTGAAGGCCGTAATCGTCGGTGCCGGTCGCATGGGTGGGACCATCGATGATGAGATGCACGTCTACCCGCACTTTGTGGGGCCGTACTCACACGCCGCCGGCTACGCCGCGGTGCCGGAGGTCGACCTCGTCGCCTTCGCTGATACCGACGAAGCGAAGGTCAAGCGCCTGCAGGAGCGCTACCAGGTCCCGCGGGGCTACACCGACTACCGCGAGATGATCGACACCGAGCGCCCGGACATCGTGAGCGTGACGACGCCGGGCACCAGCCACGCCGCGATCGTCATCTTCGCCGCCGAGCACGGGGCGCGTGGCATCTACTGCGAGAAGGCGCTCGCCTGCTCCTTGGCCGAGGCCGACGCGATGGTGGCCGCCGTCGAGGGCCACAACGTCAAGTTCAACATGGGAACCCTGCGGCGCTGGAATGCCGGCACGTGCGCCGCCAGGGCCATCGTCGACAGCGGCGAGATCGGGACCGTTGAGACCGTCATCACCTACAGCGTCGGGAGCCTGCTCCACTCCGCCAGCCACTTCGTCGACCTGATCCTCACGTTCGCCTCGGACTCACCCGTCGAGTGGGTGCAGGGCACCATCCTGAACCCGGAGTTCGACCCCGCCGCCGATCGCTCTGAGACCGATCTCAACGGCGTCGGGATCGTGCGCTTCGCCAGCGGGGCGTGGGGCTACCTGATGAGCACCTCGCACTGGGCCGAGTTCGAGGTCATCTGTACTGGCGGGGATCTGCGCACCTTCCGCGACTGCGGAGCCTGGGAACTGCGCAAGCTCGCCATTGTCGGTAAGGAACGGGAGTATCAGCAACAGCCGTTCCCACCGTACACCCGCGAGAGCTCGACCGTACGGCTGATCCGCGACCTGGCGGAGGCCGTGCGCACCGACGGGACAACCCGGCAGGGCATCCGTCGAGTCGCACCGGCAGGGAGGGGCGCGCGTCCCCTTCCCGCTCGCCAACCGCTCGTTCTACATGTTCTCGCACTGAGGTTGCGCTCCCGCCCCGGCCGGCCCCCACAGAGGAGGTGCCCGGTGTGGCGGCGAACCTCAACCTACCGGGAGGCGAGTGTCGCCGACACTCGCAGCACCGCAGTGAGGTGGGACCGCTGATGAGGGGCAGGAACGTCGCGCTGGCCGGCGCGGTGGCCGCGATGATTGCGCTGGGTGGGGGCTGCCCGGTGGCACGCC
>CAZIWQ010000733.1:0-4250 GCA_964542355.1 uncultured Armatimonadia bacterium | reverse complement strand
GCTGACACCCCCTCTCCGGCACGGAGAGGGGGCCGGGGGGTGAGGCCGGGACGGCGAACGGCACGGCAACGGCTGGCGGGGCACAGGTCCCCGCCCAACAAGACGGCAACAGCGATACCCATTTCGCGAAAGGTGAGATCACTCCCATGCTCCTCGGTACTGCAGCGATCGACATCACCCCCCCGGTCGGCACTTCCATGGCCGGCAGTCTGCAGCCGCGCACCTCGATCGGCATCGACGACCCCCTGATGTGCAAGGCGATGGTTCTCGGTAATGACGCGACCCGCCTCGCGCTGGTCACCCTCGACCTCATCGCCTGGACGCGGGGCCGCTCCGATGCCCCCCGGGCCACGATCGCCGCGCAGACAGGCATCCCGCCGGAGCACGTTCTCGTCAACTGCTCCCACACGCACTCCGGGCCCTACACCGACGAGAGCATCAATCTCTCCGATTGCCTTGACGAGGCCTACCTGGCGCGCGTGCGCGAGGCAATCGGTGAGGCCGTCCGCCAGGCCGCAGCAGACATGCTCCCCGTCTCCGTGGGAACGGTGAAGACGAAGTGCGGGGACGTGGGGCGCAATCGGCGGCTCCTGCGCCCCGGCGGCTCGGCCATCAACGCCTGGCTGGCCACGGCGGAGGAGCGGGAGAGCCTACCGCTCGCCGGGCCGAATGACGAAGACCTCCTCGCCTGGGTGTTCTTCCATCAGGGCCGGCCCACGGCGACCCTGTGGAACTACACCTGCCACGTGAACGCGCACTTCGGGACCAGCTTCTCCGCGGACTACCCGGGTCGCGTGGCGGCGGCGCTGCGCGAGGAATTCGGGGCGGGCTTCTTCTCGCTCTTCCTGCCGGGAACCTGTGGTGACATCAACCACACGGTTGGTTTTGAGGAGGTTCACAAGCGCCTGTCGCAGGCGATGCGAGAGGTCGTGCGCGGGGCCACGCCGGGCGACAGCGATGCTCTGGGCGCGGCGTGGCGCGAGCTGCGGCTGGGCGTGCGCGACCGTGAGCCGCTGCAGGAGGCCGAGATCCGCGACAAGTGGCCGTCCGGCTACGAGGTGTTCGCGCACGAGGACGCCCTGCTCAAGGCCAACCCACAGGACGAGATCACCACCGTGGTGCAGGCGCTGCGCATCGGTGATGGTGCGGTCGCGGGCACCCCGGGCGAGACCTTCGCGCAGCTCGGGCTGGACATCAAGCAGCGATCACCCTATGCGATGACGGTAGCTGCCGAGCTGTGCAACGATATCGTCGGCTACATCCCGACCCGAGAGGCCTTCCGGCAGGGGGGCTATGAGACGTTCCGGTCGCGGTGGGCGCGGGTCGTGCCGGGGTCGGGGGAGCAGATCGTCGATGAGCTGGTCGACATGCTGGCCCAGGTCTAGTCGCGGTCGCTCCGCTACGGGGAGGAAGATGCAGATGCTGACACGGCTGCTTGCCGCGTTGACCCTCGTCGCCACTCTGGCTGTCGCGCAGGAGGCTCCCGCGCCCGTGAACCTGTGCCCCAACCCCGGGGCGGAGGAGGGGGCCGACGGCAAGCCTGCCGGGGGTTGGTATGTCGAGGGTGGCACCGGCCTGTGGGCCGACGACGAGGTCCACTCCGGCACTCACAGCTTCAAGCTCGTAAGCACGAAGCCCGGCCCCACGATCGGCTGGACCTCGGCCGTCATCCCCACGCCACCCGACGGCAACCAACTGGTGCTGTCCGTCTGGGCGAAGCTGAGCCAGGTCACCGGGAACAACGGTGCCTTCCTCGTTCTGTATCACACCGATGCGAAGGGTGTGCGCATCGGCCAGAGCGCCGAGGTAGGCCTCGGGGGTGTCGGCCAGACCACGGCCACCACCGGCTGGCAGCAGTACGTGGCCGTCAGCCGGCTCAACCGCGAGGTCAAGGGTGTCCGGGTGAACATGCGCCTGTACGGCGCGACGGGCACGGTCTGGTTTGACGATGTGGTGGTCCAGGCGCAAGACGTCCGGCCGCTGACCACACCCCGGTCGCTGCGCCGTGGCCTGCGGATGAAGGACGCCGGCGCGCTCGCGATCGTCGCGGCGACGGGCGCGGGGACACCGGCCCGCGAGATCCAGGCGGCGCTCCGTGACCGGGGTTGCGAGGCGGCCGTGCTCGCGCCGGACGAGGTGCATCCCGAGACCGAGAAGCGCGACCTGATCGTGCTCGGCAACTTGCTTACCAACCCCGTCGCCGAATACCTCTACCGGCGCTCGTATGCCATTGAGGACCTCAACTTCCCGGGTAAGGGCGGGTATGTCCTGCGCCCGCTGATCGACCCGCTGGGCACGGGTGGCAACTTCCTCGTCGTTGGCGCTTCCGACGCGGCCGGCCTCGCCGCCGGCACGGCCGCCCTGATCGCCCGGCTCAAGGCCGGTAGTGAGACCCTCGACCTGCCCCTCGAGGTCAAGACCGCGGGCTTTCGCAATGTGGGCGGCGGGTGGCTCGAAGACGGCTGCATCGACTATCTGACCAGTGGCAGCCTGGCCGCCGCGCAGCGCTATCGTGCCACCATGCTCAAGAACGCCGCCGTCCCCGACGACCGGCTGTTCAACGAGGACTATGCGCTGCACCTGTTCTTCATCCGCCAGATGCTGTCGTGGGACCTGATGGAAAGCTGCGGCGCGTTCACCGATGCCGAACGGCTGCAGATCACGAACTACCTCCTGAAGATCGCGCGCTCCGATCAGGGCTACGGCTACGGCGGCCTGCGCGCCGGGCTGTACTGCCGCGAGAACCACGGGACCCGTGCCGCCCGCGCCTTCTACTACGCCTGGCGCTACTTCGACAAGTACTACCCCCGGCCCCTGAGCACCGAGGTATCGCTGTGGCGCAGCAAGCTCGAGGGCTTCTGGGCGGCCTGCTTCGCCAGTTCGCGTACGTTCGAGGATTCGCTCTCGCAGCACGCCCTCGGCGGGGCCATGGACAACATCCTCGACATCGGTCTGCAGGAGCCGGAGTGGGGGCGCGACTTCTTCGCCTCCGGCCGCGCGCGGCAGATGGCCGAACGCTGCATCGCCATCTCCAACAACATGGGGCAGACGGTGCTCCTGGGTGATACCGGCAGTGGCGACTACGCGGGCAGCATCTTCGCCAAGCTGGGCTACTACTTCCGCGACGGCCGCTACCTCTTCATGCTGGGCAAGCGCGGCAGCAGCGGCTTCAGCACCGATGAGCCCCTGCGCACCTTCGATGTGGGCGTCCCGCCGCAGGTCCCCGCGGACCATGTCGGCCTCAAGGTCATCCCGGCCGACAACCTGTACTTCACCACCGCCCTGCAGCGCCACCGCGACGTGCCGTTCGAGCGCGCCTTCGACAAGCTCACCTTCCGCCGCGGCTTTGACCCCGCCGATGAGTACTTGATGCTGGATGGCGTCGCGGGGGGCAGCCACTCGTATGATGATGCCAACACCATCGGCGAGTTCGCCGCCAACGGCCGCCGCTGGCTGTGTGAGATCGACATCTTCAACGGCCCGACGATGAGCTTCCACAACGCGGTGACCGTGGCGCGCGACGGCCTCGGTGAGCCGGAGGTGCCACAGGCCGCGGAGCTCGTCGCCTCCGCGCAGGGAGCGGGATACGCCTACACGGCGACGCGCTTGCCGCACTACAACCAGACGGCGTGGACGCGGCATCTGCTGTGGCGGCCGGGGCAGTACACGTTTGTCCTCGATGAGCTCACGGCCGAGGCGCCGGGGGACTACTCGTTTGTGCTCGGGTGGCGCAGCCTCGGCCAACCCGACCTCCAGCCGGGGCGCTTCGAGAGCGCGCAGGATGAGCGCACGAAGGCGGGGCTCGTGCTGGGTGGGGGAGAGCTACTCAGCAAGGTGACCGCGCACTCCGGCAAGGTGCTCCGGCACCTGGTTGACTACGATGCGCTCTTCTACCGCGCCTCCGAGGCGGGCGACTACGTGGAGCTAGGCTTCAAGGCCGAGCAGCCGGCGCCGGTCGAGGCTGTCGCGCGCACGCTCAGCTTCACCGGCCGCGCCACCATCCAGGTGATGCTCGACGGTCAGCCGCTCGGCCAGCCGCTCGACCAGTATTGCGAGGGCTCACCCCGGTATGTGGAGACCACCCTCGTCAACCTCACACTGTCCGCAGGGGAGCACCGGCTGCGGTTCGTCGTGGTCGGCAAGAACCCGGCCTCCACCGGCTTCACGTTCGCGGTCAGCGAGATCGGCTTCTACCGCGCGGGCGAGCGGCAGCAGGCCCGCACCGCGCCCAACCGCTTCCGGCTCGTCTT
>CAZIWQ010000732.1:0-4258 GCA_964542355.1 uncultured Armatimonadia bacterium | reverse complement strand
ACCACGAGCGCACGGGGCCGGCAGCCGGCAGCGACCGTTTCGTGACAGTGCTGATGCGGGAACCTGACGTGCCTGCGCCGAGGGACGCCCGGCCCGCTACGCCTGCTTATCCTCGCCCCGGGCCAGCATCTCCGGCGGGATGGCTCTCTCCAACTCCGCGATGAGTAGTGGCACGTCGTCGTTGATCGCGCCCCATACGTGGCAGAGATAGACGGTCGGGTCATACCGCGACATACTGCACCTCTGCCTCTGCAAGGACTTCTTCGCGGAAGTACCTGCTCAGGCCGTTGGGGGTCAACAGGTCCACCTTACGCCCGCCCAGGAGCTGCGACAGCTCTTGCTCCATGTCGTAGAGCCCGAAGAACCCCACGCGCACGCCTGTCTCGAACTCCACCAGCACGTCAATGTCGCTGTCGGGTGTGAAGTCGTCCCTCAGGACCGAGCCGAAGAGCGAGAGTTTGCGGATGTGGTTGCGTCGGCAGAAGTCCGCGATCTTGTCGCCCGGTACAGCGATGCGGGCGCCCATACTCCGCACCTCCTCCCATCCGCAATCATACCAGCCGCCACCCCCTTGCGCAACCGCCTGGTTCCGTGGACACCATACCCAACTCTTGACCAGGCTCCTGCGCCTGTGCTGCCCGCCCGGGCGAAGTTGGCAACGGAGCCGACGGCGTACCGATGGAGCAGTGCCGCCGCGCATCTGGTGTCCCCGGAACTCGCGGCACTCATTGTGAGGACCAGCGACGGCGGCGGGCGACGGCGGCGGCGATGACCACGATTGCAATCACACCCAGGAGGGCTACCCCGGCGTAGCGGAGCCGATGCGCCAGGGGCGAGGAAGACGACGGCGGCAGGGCGAGCGCCTGCAAGGCGGATGATCTCGTGCCGCCCAACAGGGCGGAGGCGAGGTCTGCGGGAGGGACTCCGGGCCAGCCCGTGCCGGTGGCGGAGGCCGGAGTGAGTGGCGACTGGGCGGACCCCGCGGCGTCCAGTGACCAGGCGGTGAGGAGGCCGGAGTGCTCGAGGGTGAACAGCTCGTGGCCCTCTACGGCGGCGGTGCAGTCGGCGCCGGTACACCGGAGGTCACCCGCCGGCTTGCCCGTCTCCAGGCTGAAGGACTGGATACCCCCGACGCGGCCCGGTACGTAGACGAGCCGGTCGGTCATGGGCGGGGGGGCGAAGAGCTGGTACTTGAAGGAGGCGTGCCAGAGCACGGCCGGCGGGCTCTGCAGATCGTAGGCATCAACGCCCGCGTCCCTGACGACAAGCAGGCGGTCGCCCTGGATGCGCGTGGCGTAGACTGTATTGTAGACCCCCACGTTCGCCCCCAGGGGCTTCTTCCAGAGCGTCTTGCCGGACTTGCTGAGACAGGTGACGTAGGGGTCCTTGTACCGCGCGTCGGTCCCGATCATCACGATCCGGTCGCCCCAGAGGGCCAGGGCCGTGCCCTCGAAGCCCGCCGGGCTGTGCCACCGCGTCTCACCGGTGCGCATGTCGACGGCGAGGAGCTCCGCGAGGGCACCGAACCGGCGGTCGTCTGAGGAGGCCGCCTCGCGGCGGGCCTTCGCGACTCCCGCGAGGTAGGCGGTGCTGCCGTCGGGAGCGACCGTGGCGGCGCGGAACTCGCCCTCCTGCCGCCAGAGGGGCTTCCCGCCGGCGGCGTCCACCGCGAGGGCGGGGCCGCGGTCGGCCCAGACCATGATCGCCTCGTTGGCCCTGGCAAGCCGCACCGGGTACGCCTGGCCGACGGCCGCCGCGACGGACTGCGACCAGCGGGTGGCGCCGCTGTGGCGGTCCAGGCAGACAACACCGAGCGCCGGCTGGCTGGCATTCCGGTAGCCGAGGTCGAGGCCGGCGTAGATGACGTCCTGCTCCAGGAGCAGACCCTCGGCCTGGCCCGGGACTTGGATCGTCTTCGTGACACGGCCCGAGGCGCGCTCGCACAGGGTCACGGCGCCCGGGCCGCCCACAGCGACGGTGGTGTCGTCGACCGCCGGGACCGCATGGAAGAGGCGGCCGGAGGGGAGAGTGCGGTCCCAGAGGGCCTTGAGGGTCGACGATGGCGGGGTGCCGGGTCTGGCCTGGGATGGGTCCTCAGGCTCGGCGCCGGGGAGAACCTTGAAGTCGGCGAAGGTGACGGCGAGGTTGTGATCCGGCAAGCCCTGGCTGCGGCAGGTGACCGTGGGCGGCCGGCCCCCCAGGGCCACCGAGGCGCCCCGCATGCTGCAGGCCGCGTAGACGGTGCCGGGCGGCAGGTGCACGGTGGTGCTGAGGCTGCCGAAGCTGCGCCAGAAGCGGGCGGTGCGCAGGATGAACTCGAAGACGCTGGCCTGCTTGTGGCTGGCGACGCGGCCATCTCTCCCCGCCGGCATCTCGTAGCGGGCATTGATGAAGGAGACCGGCTGCCCGTAGCGGACGCGAAGCTGGTTGTCTCCCCGGCGCAGCGCGAGGTCGGCGCTGATGAAGGAGAACTGCTCGAGACCGGATGAGGAGGTCGGCTGGCCGGCGTCGGCTTCGCACCACAGGGCGGCCGGGTCGGGCGTCTGCGGGTCGAAGGCGAGGGCGAGGGTGCGCTCGGCGGTGAGCTTGCGCCGGGCCCCGGAGTCCGGGGCCATGTCAACCCCCGCTGACCGTTGGCCCAAGGCGTCCCAGTCGTCGAGGAGGTAGTGGGTGAGGGCCCAGGACAGACGCTCAGCATCAGGGCGTCTGAGCTCGCCCAGACGGCGAGAGACACGGCTGTAGATCGCCATGAACGCGCGCGTGCCATAGCGGTCAGGGGGCTGGCCGGGGGCGGGTTGGGCGGATGCGGAGCGGCCCTTCTGGGCCTCGCCGCGCAGAGCGGCCAGGGCGCGGTCGGCGCTCACGTAGCGGTCGATGGTCGCACGCCAGGCGCGCTCGTAGGCGGGGTAGAGCTTCACGTCGGAGGTCGTCTTCGTCGCGACTGTCTGGCCGTTGAGCTCGAACTGCACCCCCTGCGCTTCATTGACCACCGGGAACACGATGGGGACGGTGAGGCGGGCATCGGCGCGGAGGGTATACGTGACCTCCACGTCGGCGCGGGCGAAGTACTGCTCGGCAGCATTGTACCCGCGCTCCGGAGCCTTGCCGGATGCGCGGGCGGGCTGATGCCAGGCGAGGTGCACGACCAGGTTCTCGCCGGTCATGTCCACCGGCACGGCCCGGGCGGGCACGAGACGGCCGCCCATCCAGTGCATGGGCATGGGGAGCGGGTCGGCAGTCAGGGGCGAGGTGGGGGGCAGGGTGATTAAGCCGAGAAGGACGAGCAGGCGACCTGCGCGAAGGGTCCTGCGGCTGAGCATGGACTTCCCTCCCGGGCGATCGCGGTCCGTATCGGAGTACTACCCGTGTTCTAATGCCCGAGGGGGGCGCGTTGTTCCGCTTTGGACATGACCCTGTCCCTATGCCAGACGATCCTCGGAGGACGACTATGGCTGTCAGGACTCTCCTCGCCATCGGCGCCCACATGGACGACGCCGAGATCGGTGCCGGTGGAGTGCTGCTCCAGGCGGCGCGAGCCGGGCACCGGGTCGTGATCGTGACGGTGGTCAGCGACTACACTACCTGGGAGCCCACACGAGGCAGGGAGGAGCGGACGAAGCGCGACCTGCTCGAGTTGGCGCGCGCCCACGGATTCGAGAAACGCTTCCTCGACTACCCGTACCACCGGATTGACGGCGGCGATCTCGAGCTGAAGCGGCGTCTGGCCGAGGTCTACGTCGAGCTCAAGCCGGACGTGGCTCTCATTCACCATACGGAGGACCACTGGCCCGACCACGTAGCCTGCGGACGGGCGGCGCATGACGCCCTGCTCTTCTCCCACGGGATGACAAGCGAGCTGGGGATCCGGAGATGCCCGTTGGTCTACGCCTTCGACGTCAGCCCCGCGCAGACTTACCACTTCGAGCCGGACGTCTACTACGACGTGACTGACGTCATGCCCGAGTACATGGAGCTACTGGCGGGGACGGACGGGTGCCTGTGGGGACTGCCCGCGGAGGAGACCATCACTCACGAACTGCGCGCCGTGCGCTCAGAGGCTGCGGCGTTGCCTCTGAGCGCCCACGGTGTCATCAGGCTAGCCGACTGCGTCCGCTTTGGCCAGCGCGCTGGTTGCCAGTACGCGCTTGGCTTCCGCACGGTGTGGGGCCAGCGGCGTGGCCCTGTTCTGCTCTAGCCCGATCTATTCGTGAACGGCTTGGGGCTCCGCCCCAAACCCCGCTGGGGCCACAGGCCCCAG
>CAZIWQ010000731.1:0-4272 GCA_964542355.1 uncultured Armatimonadia bacterium | reverse complement strand
GGTCGCCCCGTCCCCTGGCGTCGAGAGGGCCCAGGTATGGGTCCATGACAGGTCGGACATACCCGGTGTCGCCCTGCGGCACGTCCGCAGCAATGCCCGGGGTGGCGACAAACACCCACATGAGAGCTGTGAGCAGAGCTGCGCGCAGGGCGTCACTTCCTCTTCTGGTGGGGGAGAAGGGCGTACCCCCCGAACCAACGCCAAGGCACCCAGTTGACATGGTCGCACCCTCCGTGGGATGGTACCGGGCGCATGCCGTTCGCGACCAGTGGAAAGCGCGGAACGACGGCGGCGCGTCGGCACGCTTCGCCACTCGCCCCACCGATCCGAGCCGCGCACGTCAGTAAGCGGAGCCGTCCAGCCGGTGGCCGCGGGCGCTGCGGGACGTTGCCCCGCAATGCACCAGGATGGCTCCGGTAGAGTATGCCTCGGTCCGAAGCCTTCGCTAGTCCCGTTGAGCGGTCGCCTGGAACGGGCCGACGAGGTCGCCGGGGATCAGGCCGTACACGTGGCCCGTGAGCGCGTCGACGCCCCACGTCCCTCCCCAGTCCCACAGCTCCCCCGGCTTGCCAGGAGCGGGCCACTCGCCCGTGACGCGCACGGGGTAGACGAGCGTCCCCAGCGGGGCCAGACGGCTGCATGGCGTCAGGGCTCCAACCTCGAACCTCGCCGACTTCAGCTCAGGCGGCGCGGCCTGTCTCGCCCTGGCAAGGGCCTGTGTGGGGTTGATGCGCACGTCGGCCTTTGGGCCCGGCTTGCTGGGCCATTCCACCAGCTTCGTGAGGACCTCGCCACTATGGGCATCCACCCCGAGCAGAACGTTGAGCGGGATCCGTGTGCGAGTGACCGGGTCGGTCCTCTCGCCCTCCAGCCTGAACATGTAGACAGGCCGCCCCGGTGGCGCGAACAGGCTGCACGTGCTCGCCGGGCCAGCGGTGAGCTTCGGCTTGCCAACAAGCTCCGGGAGGAGCTTGCGGAGTTGGGCACGCACAGCGGCGAGCGCCTCGCTTTCGCTGACGCGGATCGGCACGGTCATCCGCGGGTCCGCCGGGAGCACATCGGCCAGGTAGCTGACGATCTTGCCGGTCAGAGCGGAGACACTGACGGAGATGTCGTGCCTGAACTCACCAGGACCGTCGCCCTCCCAGTCGAACTGGTAGACGGGATCGGCCTCGTCGTCATCGAACCACTCGTAGTACATCCCGTCGTTGGGGTGCCAGAACCAGCACTGAGCCGCCAGATACGCCCGGGCACGGGCGAGGCACTCGCCTCGCCGCAAGACGCCCCCGCGTCGCCTCGCAGGCGCCTCTGATCGCGCCCCCTCCTGTTCGCAGTCAGCGTAGGCCACGTACCCCAGGTCCACATCGACGAGGACGTCACAGTCCGTCCTCTCTGTCGTCGCTGGGTCCGGGCCCTGGTACTCCCATGTCGCTTTATGCAAGACGAAGGGCCCCCCGTTCACGTCTACTGTCTCTCCTCTCGCAAGGCCGGGGGCGTCATCGGGCACGTGCAGGAAGCGGGCTGCCAACCGACGGCCGTGCTCCAACCGATCCCCGCTTGCCGGAGCCCCGCATGCGGCCGACAACAGCAGGACCGGGAGTAGGTAATCAAGCCGCACTGCAGCGATCCTACGCATCGCATCACCTCAAGGGTCTGTGCGCGGGAGCGCGCGCGATATGGGTTGGGAACGCGCAACTGACTGGGAGCGGGTCACTGTCCGTACCTCGCCGGAACCAGCCTCTGCCGGCCCCACGAGAACCACGATGTGTTGTACCCGTAGTATGGATCGGTCCGCCAGTGGCGACCAAACGTGCGCTTGATGCTGGCTGCCGCCCACGCCGCTGCCTTCTTGACGGGCCACCTCCCGTTGCACGTGCAGCCGTAGAAGTTGTCGAGCCACATGCGGTCGGGCTCCACATACGTCCCCCCGGGCGTAGTCCACCCGAGGCATGGCGCACCCTTGAACCCGCCGACGCCCATGGCGCCGGCCTGCTTCGTGGCCGTCATTAGGTTGCCAGCCGCCCGCGTCCCTACGGCCGTGTGGCACCCGACGTAGAGGACGAAGTAGAGCTGTTTGCACCTACCCTTGAGGCCTTCGAGCTCCACATCACGGGCCGAGTTCAAGCCCGCAGGCTTCTTGGCGTACAGGGCATCGGCAGCGACCGGGTTGCCCCCGGGCGCGATGTAGATCATCCCGGGCCCGCTGTTGGTGTGGTTCGCCAGCGTTATCAGAGCGGCCTGGCGAAAGGCGAGCAGCAGGTCCGGTGCCGAGGGTGGCGCGTCCCACACTTGAGCGTCGTAGAAGGTCGGTCCCAGGACCCCCGTGTGCGGCGTGTGCTGGTCAAGCGCGATGGCCAGCGTGCTCCAGTACCAGGCAGCGCCCTTCCAGTTCCTCGCTGGCGGGTGCGTCGGCCGAGACTGGTTCAGGGCCAGTGCCCGATTGTTGCGGCCGTCTCGCTCGCTGCCACCGCGTCCGTCTTCCGCACAGAACACGGCGCGCCATACCCCCGGCACGAAGTCTGACAACTGGGGTGTTGCTGAAGAACACTGTCCACAGGTACTGGTGCGGGTCACCCGCATCGACGACATCGAACTGCACCGCTGGCGTGCTGAGCGCCCCCTCGCCGTCGGGGTCGAACCGATCTGCGCTTCGGCGCCGTCGGAGGTCACCGTCACCTTCCCGTCGGTGTCGACCTCCAGTTCGGGGGACCTCAACTGGCTGCCCGCCGAGCCCCCCGCGCTCTTCGCCGTCGTCGGGTCGAAGCTCCCCGCATCGGTGCTGAAGGTGACGTCGGTACCATCGGGGACGAGCGTGCCGTCCTGCTTCTTCACGGTGGCGGTGCAGCCGGTCTTCGTCTTCCCGTCGGCCGGGATGCCCTCGCCGTTGCGGTTGGTGTCAGGCTCCGGCGCTGCTCGGCTGGCCGAGTGGCGGGCGGCGTGGGTGCAGTGGGCTAACTGCCAGCACCGGCGGGCTTGCCGTGCCCCGCGTCTTCTTTCGCCATCTTCGCCTTGAAGCGAATGGTGCTGATGACCCACTCCAATGCCTCGCGTTTCCTGTGCTCCTCAGGCCGGAGCGCGCCCAGCGGCTTCACCAGATGCGGCAGGGCCGCGGGGCCGTACCCGACCAGAATGTCACAGATAGCGGTGTTCTTGCCCGCCTCGAGCGTCTTGCCGGTCTTCTCCCAGTCGTCCTTGTGCCCCGCCCCGCGGCCCGTCAGGCGCGGCAGGAGATAGCGAACGGCGGCGGCGACGTTGCCCACCCCCGCGGCGTGCATTTCGCCGAGGAGGTAGCCCTTGTAGGCGACTTCCCTCACCCAGCCAGCCACCGGGGTTGCCGGGCGACACCCTACAGACAACTCACGCAGGCGTGCGAACACCTTGGGGTCCGCGCTCCACCCCGCCAGCACGGCCAGCGCGCCATCTACGACGTAGAGGAAGTCCGGGTCATTCTGGACGTATCGCTCGTCTCTGCACCCCCGGCGAAGGTACTCGTTGAGGATGCGCATCGTTTCTGCCTTGGCGCGTTCTCCCCCAATCCTCCCGAGGGCCTGAATGCAGTCCTGCTTGACGCCGTAGCTCGCCTCCACGGAACTGATGCGGGGCTCGCGCCGGAACGTCGCAACGATGAGGGCCACGGCCTCGGCGCCACCGATCTGGCCGAGGCGGCGCACGGCAGCCATGCGTGTCACGGCGTCCTTGCTGTGGAGATAGGGCGCCGTCGCGCGCGCTGTCGTGGCCCGCCGGATGTGGGCGGGGATCTCCTTCAGCGGGTCCTGGAACGTCGACTTGCCCGCAGCCGGACTGACGATTGCGCCCGCAATCAGTGCGTACAGCAGGCTGACGACACGGCAGCGACGGCTCCCGGCCCGCGAGCCTGCGCTCCGGTGCGCCGGGCGCAGGGCCGGCCCCGGCCCGGAGGCGGCGCAGCGCCGGCTGGTACCGGGCCCTCGGAGGAACTCGTGGGCGTTCCATGGTCTCATCGGCAAGCCTCCCTCGGTCCGCTCGTGTGCTGGCGACCAGGGCGTGCGCTCCTCGGAGCGCACGCCGACCGCCCTCCGGGCGGGACCGCACGCGCTTCGCACGTTGACGGCGAACGTCAACGGCCGCGCCGCCGACCAAGTCGGCCCCCCGGGCCGACGCGGCTCACCGACTGCCCCGGCCCCACGGGCCGATAGGCCCCAGGGGGCACGGTACCAAGCGGAACAGAGCGCCCCACGAACGGCTCCGCTTACTGACGTGCGCGGTTCGGTTGGTGGATCGCGGGTGGGGCTG
>CAZIWQ010000730.1:0-4283 GCA_964542355.1 uncultured Armatimonadia bacterium | reverse complement strand
TCTCGCAGCGCCGCACCGGCTTGCCGTCGGGGGTCAGCACATGGATGACCTTGTCCGCGGCGAGGGCCAGGAGCGGTCCCCCGGCACCCGGGATGACCTCGACATGGGAGACGCCGGCCCCGACGGAGGCCTGCCACAGCGCCGGCCAGGGAGTCCCCGACCGGGCCGGCGGACGGGCCGCTGTGGCTAGCTGCGCCTCCCGCTGCGTGCGCCCTTCCTCCACGAGCGCGGCCAGCGCCGCAGTGTTGTCCACCCCCGCCTTCGCGCTGGTAAGCTCGTGCCTGCCAACGGGCAGCGATACGGCGACGAGACCGGCGGCGGCTGTCATCGGCAGGGGCCTGCCGCCGAGCAGGAGCTTCGCCTCCGGCGCGAGCTTCAGCTTCAGCGTCGTCGGCACCGCGGTGACGACCGTCAGCTTCGCGGCCGGGAAGCTCCACTCGACCTCAACCGGCTGATCGGCCTGGAGCACAGGGTCGGCGAGGCCGGCCGCGGTTAGCCTGTGCCCGTAGAGATGGTCGGCGGCCAGGATCGCCAGCTCGGCCCGGGTGCTCTGGTAGTCACCCATGCTAACGACTGCCGCAGTGGGAAGGGCAAGCGCGGCGGCATTGGGCGCAATCTGCAAGCACGCAAGCGCGGGGGCAGCCGGCGCGCTCTGGCCGAGGAGCGTGAAGACGCGACGGTGTTCGCCCTGCTTCACTGCGCCCTGCCAGCTCATGGTCGTAACGCCGCCCGCGGTCGTCTCCTGCACCGCGGAGGGCCGCAGCTCGCAGTAGGAGGCCGTGCCCGGGGCCTGCATGCGCACCGCCTGTTCCCCGGGGTTCCAGGCTCCCGCCCGGACTTCCCACAGCGTCTGCACCTTCATGTTCCGGCTGTCGGTACGGAAGGCGAGGTCATCGGCGATCAGGCCATACTGGCCGGTGCGATGGGCGATGGTGCGCCGCCACGAGCAGAACGGCATCTTCGGCACTTCCCCGACCGCCACGGCCATCGGGCCGACCACGTCGCGGTACAGGAGCGCCCCGTCCATCGGCACGATCGGCTCGACCATCCCGTCGGCGCTGGTGAGCACCTGGTTCATGTAGCCCTGGAGTAGCGTCTGCCCGTTGAGGCGGTATTCCAGGATGTCGTAGGTGTGGTACGGATTGCGGTAGGCGCCGTTCATGCCGTCGAGCAGGATGAAGTCACCGGAGGCATCTGGCGCGCTGCGGAAGCTGGCGTTCAGGAACGACTCGTCGAGCTTGAGGCCCGCGCCCCGGCGCTGCCACATCGGTTTGGGCATCGCGTTGGCGGTCCACGTGCCGACCAGGTCCTGCGGCAGTTGCGGCTGGATCGAGGCAGCAGGCCAGAACGACTGCCCCACCCGGAAGACGTCGGTATCCAGGCCGGTGCGCTCGCGATAGGTGATCCAGCGGCCGTCGCCGGTGAGGTACGCGGCCTTGTTGAGGAAGTCCAGCGCGGCACAGTCGAGTGCCCAGCTCGGTACCCGGCCGGAGATGAGCAGTTCCTGGCCCCGCAACAGCTTCTGCAGCACGCCGTTCTCCAGCGGCTGGCGGTCACCCGAGAGGATCATGTAGGTCAGGATCGGGGCAATGCCGGTGCTGTACCAGACGAGGTAGTCGACCTCCCCCTGGACCCACTCGTGCTCCTGCAGGGAGTGGAAGTGCATCTGCCCGGCCCGTTCGGCGTGGGCCCACAGCGGGCTCGGGTAGTACTTGTTGAAGTAGCGCGCCAGCGTGAACAGCGACAGCGCCGACCACTGCCCATGCCGCGACCCGACCGCAATGGGCACGTCGTCGAGAGCGTAGGTGCCCTTGTCCTGCGGGTGGTTGAGCCGCCGGGCGAAGGCGTTGGTGACCTTCAGCCGCTCGGTCTCGGTGAAGACCGGGCTCTCCTCGATCAGGTCCCACAGCAGGATCAGCATCATGGCGTTGTAGTGGTAGGGCCCGGCG
Organism: uncultured Armatimonadia bacterium; assembly: GCA_964542355.1. GTDB lineage: Bacteria > Armatimonadota > Zipacnadia > Zipacnadales > JABUFB01 > CAZIWQ01. The sequence goes on along the minus strand of CAZIWQ010000730.1, from coordinate 2,334 downwards.
AGAGGATCGTGCTTGTTCTCGATGCGCTCCTGGTCGATCTCGTCAATGTCCTTGAGCGCCCGAGCGTCGGGGAAAGACAGGCGGATGACCTCGCGCGCAAAGCAGGGGTCGCCGGTCATGTAGTACATGGCCATCCGCTTGCTGATGCTGTTCCAGCCGAAGTAGCCGACCGAGCGATAGCCTGATGACGCCTCCCACGTCTCGTAGTCATGGCAACACCGGCAGGGCCCCCGTCCCGACCGGCATTCCCCTTGCGGCTGATCCGTGACCGTGGGCACCGTGAGGCCCGCGCCGAGCTTCGTCTCCATGATCCAGCCGAGGTGAAGGTCGCTGCCCGCCGGCGGTGCTGCGGCTACCAGGCGCGCCAGCACCTGCGCCCCCTCCGCGACACCGGCGTCGTCACTCCCGCCGACGAGGATCGCGCTCCAGCCATTGCCGTAGGGATCGTGCAGGGAGCGGAGGCTATACCCGCCGCGGCCCGGGTACTTCAGGTCCATCAGGCTGTAGTAGTGGTCGTAGAGCCGGTTGGAGGTCCGGTTGGTGGAGCGGTTGCCGAGGATGATGAGATTGCCGGTCAGCGGCACGGCGGCGGCCGCGTCGGTGTCGGGCACGATCGGCAGGTCCACGCCCGTCCTCTGCTTCACGGCCCGGCCGATGATCGCGGCGGCCGCGCGGTACGCCGCCGAGTCGTTGATGACGATGCTGCCGGCGGGCTTGCCGCCCTGCACCAGCGGGATGGTCAGATGGAGGTCCTTGAGCTTGTCATACACCGGTGGCACGGGCGGCGGAACCGGCGGGGGCGGGTCGATGCCGGAGATGACTCGCACATCGCTCACCATCACTTTCGGCGTGGGGTCGCGATGGGTGTAGAGGTAGATCTGCGCCTGCCTGGCACCCGGCGGAGCGACGCCGCGGGCGACAGTCTCACCGGCACCCTCGAGCATCCCCCGGTCGAGGGCAACCTGCGTGGACTGCCCGGAGGGCGTGAAGATGACCTGCAGGTAGGCCCCGCCGGTGGGGCGCTCGCTGAAGGCCCGTACCTTGACCCGGACCTCATAGCCGACCCCGGGCCGGACGCTGAAGCCCTGGGTGATTCCGATCTCAGCCGCGGAATCCTGGTCGTCGAGAATGACGGCCTTCTCCCCGGGGACATAAGAGAGGCGTGCGGCGGCGCTTCCCCCGTACTGACGCCACCCGGTCGGCACGCCCCCGGCGTCCGCGCCCTGACTGAAGTCGCCGTTGACGAGGGGGACTGCGGTCACGGGCGCCGCGCAGATGGGGCTGCTCAGTCCGCAGAGGCAACTCAGCACGAGAAGCGAGTGGTGGCGAGTTAGCATGGGGAGGCCTCCGATCACCGGAATGGTCGGGCGCCGCAAGCGGTCGGCAGGCTGGAGTGCCTACCCCCCGGCCCCCTCCCCGCGGGGAGGGGGAGAACGGACAACGGCACACACCTGACGGCAGGCTCATTCCCCCCTCCCCGTGGGGAGGGGGGCAAGGGGGGTAGGAGGGGGCAAGGGGGGTAGGCGGTGTGCGGCGTGTCATCACCCCCCTCCCCCCTACTGCAGCGCCACCAGCGCCTGCAGCACCTCGATCCGCACCTGGTCTTGCACCGTGCGGTCTTTCGGCTCATCCCAGCGGTAGTTGGCCCCGTGCTCGCCGGCCAGGACGCGCTGCGGGCCCGCAACGAGCAGCTTCTTCGCCGCCGTCACCTCGCGCGGCTTGACGCCCTTCCCCTCCAGCTCGGCCACGCGCGCCTGCAGCAGCGTCAGGTACTCGAAGTCCTGCACGCCCTCGCGGATCGCCTCCATGTACTTCGAGGTCGTCACGCTCGTGGCGTCGAGGTACGACGGGCAGTAGGGCCCGTTGCCCTGGGCGGGGTACTCGTTCCAGCATGACACGCGGCCGTTGTCGCCGAAGGCCCAGAAGTGGGAGCCCTTGCCGCCGATGGCGAAGGAGTGCCACTCCTGCACCAGGTAGAACGAGTAGGGATCGAAGGTTCGCGCCGGACCGGAGGCGTTGTAGAACCACAGCTCCTTCCCTTGCTTCTGGGCGTTGAGAAACAGGTCACGGTACTGCTGTTCTCGTGCCAGGAAGGGCTGGCGGTAGGGGCACAGCACATCGACCGCCGCGAACATGACGGGCGCGTCGACGAACTCCGTGGGCTGCGGGTCCTCCCAGGTCACGAGCTCCGGGGCGGCCGCCTCGATGGCGTTGGCCCACGCGACGATGAGGTCGTACTGCTGCTTCCTGTTGGGCTCATCGTAGATCAAGAGGCCGAGCTGCTCGGGGCGCTTGCCCAGGTCGCGCATGTGCTGGGCCCAGAAGCGTGCCCAG
>CAZIWQ010000729.1:0-4287 GCA_964542355.1 uncultured Armatimonadia bacterium | reverse complement strand
GTCGGCGGTCGCGGTGCCTGTCCTGCGGCTAACCGGTGCCGTTGGGCAGGTAGTAGACTCCCATCGCGTTGGTCGGGTGGATTGTATTGCCCACGGAGTCCCGCCCCACCTTCCACCACTTGGCGTGCCCATCAACAAACCCGAGGTTCGCCCCCCCATTGTGCCTGTCGGTGATGTAGCGGTTGGGTGTCCCGGTAGCTGGATAGGGAGCGGAGAAGAAGCAGTAGCCCGCCCCGCCGTCGGTGTCGGCAACCATCGCCGTCTGGCTGGGGTAGACGAAAGCGGCCATGTTCGACAGACCGATCGAGGCGCTGTAGCCGATCTGGAGGTTGGTACTTGGGTCGCCTGCCCACCGCAAGGTCCCGCTCGGGCAACTGTACACCTGAATGTTCTTGACGTAGGGGTAGATCCTAACGTGCCAGGGGTTCCCACCGGTCTGACCGTTCGGCCACACCGCGGTATCGACCCAGCCGTGGGTCGGGAACACCTCGTCGTAGTCCTGCACGTACTGCAGGATCCCCAGGTTGAGTTGCTTGACGTTGCTCATGCAACTGGACTGCCGCGCCTTCTCGCGCGCCCGGGCGAAGACCGGGAACAGGATTGCCGCCAGAATCGCGATGATCGCGATGACGACCAACAGCTCGATAAGGGTGAAACCAGCTCTCTTCATCAGCGCTTGACCTCCCGACAAGTGGTTGCGTCCGTACCGACATAGTATACCCCATTTCCCCTTGACCCCGGAACCTGTTCAAGTGTTCATCTGCACGTTGCCCCGGGCGCCAGGGAAGGCCTCCCGCGACGCGCGGGGAAGTAGCGATGGCATGGGCCATCCATCACCCCATCCTCCGGGAGGCCGACCATGCTCCTGCGCCTCGCCATACTCCTGTCTGCACTGACGCTTCCGCTGTGCGCTGCCCCGGTCGTCTCGCCCCCTGTCGAGATGTTGGCGCCACTGCGGCATGACTTCCCCCGCAAAGGCCCCCCGATCTCGCTCCGGGACAACTGGGCCGAGCTCACCCGCGGCACCAACCTGGCCCTCGGCAGACCCTATCGTTATGACCGCAAGCCCAACTACGGCGCCACCGCGGACGCCGGCGACGCGACGCAGCTCACCGACGGCAAGATCATCGCCGGCGACCACATCTGGTACTACAAGGACGCCGTCGGCTTCTGCGGGGCCGACCCGCCGGCAACCATCTGTCTCGATCTCGGGCAGGTGTCTCCCATCGAGGCGGTGGTGGCGCACGTACAGGGCGTCGGAGCCCATGAGGCCAGCCTGCGCTACCCGATCCGGCTCGATGTCTATGTCAGCGACGACGGAGAGACCTACACGCTCGTCGACAGCCTGATGAAGCGGGAGTACCTCGACCAACAGGGCGCCTTCTACGACCTGCCCGAGGCAACGGGCAACTTCCCCCCGGGCAACCCGCACACTCACGCGTTCCACTTCGGCAACCTGCAGACCCGCGGGCGCTACGTCGCCCTCCGTCTGACCTTCGCCGGGGCCTACAACGCCCTCGACGAGATCGCGGTGATGAAAGGTGACCACGACCCGGCCACAGTGACGCTCCACGCCGGCCCGGCCACCCGGCTGGTCTTCGACGGCGTTGAGCTCATCTACCCGCGCGCGTGGCTGCAGGTGCCCACCAACGTCGCCGGTGGCTTCTCGTTCGCGCTGCGGGACTCGCGCACGGACAAGCGCCGGCCGGTGACCTTCCACGTCGACGTTCCGGCCGCCGTGACGCTGTCGTGGCCCGGGGAACCGCCACTGGAGGCCCGCGACCACACGGAGGGCGGAGCGGCCTGTCGCGAGTACCGCCTCACGACGGCGGTGCGGGGATCGTCGCTGGGGTACTTCTACGTCCAGGCGGGGCCGGGTGAGCTTGGTGACATGGTGTTCCACGCGGAGGTACCGGGCTGCGTGCAGCCCACGCAGCGAGTGAAGCTCGTGCCGTGCGAGATCCCGCCGGCGCCGGCCCTCACGCGTCTGGTGCTGGCCCACGGCTGGACGGGGACGGACCTGCAGAGCAAGTGGCCCGGCGGCCCCGCCGCGCTGCGGCACCTGGGCTTCACCCACGCCTCGGTGGGCTCATGGGAGACACCAGGCTACTACCAGACGCCGCAGGCGGCGGCCAGCCAGGAGTGGATCGAGACGCAGGCGCGCCCCGCCGGTCTCCGGGTCTGCATGACCGACTCGCCGTTCCACATCATGGAGGACCTCTGGCGAGGGCAGCCCGACTTCGCACAGGCATACGCCCAGACCGATCCGCCCACCAAGCGGCTGTGCCTGTCCTATCGCGGCAAGTTCTACCACCAGGAGGTCGCGCGCATCGCCGATCGGGTCCGCTTCCGCAAGCCGGACCTCGTGTTCTTCGATGTGGAATGCTTCGGCGGCGCCGACCGGCATGTTCAGGACTGCACCCGCTGCCGGAAGCTGCTCCAGGAGCGCGGCAGAGAGCCTCGCGAGCTGGCCACCGACCTGTACGCCGAGATGGGACGCGACATCGCCGCCGCCATCGCGAAGGTCGCCGGCGAGCTCGGGCGCCCTGTCCCACCCCTGGGCTACTACCACGTGAGCCCCGCCTATGTCTACCACAACGTGTTCGACTTCGCGAAGCTGTATCCCGCGAGCACACAGTTCGACAGCCCGGAGGTCTACTGCCGCTGCCACCCACCCGCGGTGGCGGAGATCATTCGGCACGACAAGCGACTGCTCCCGCCGGCATGCCCAGTCATCGCCTGGACGTCGCCCGGAACCCTCGACTGGGAGGGCGAGGTGGCGCCGGCGCGCTTCTTCGACGCGCTGCTCGAGGAGTTCTGCAACGGCGCCACCGGCACGGCGTACTACACGCCCACTCACCTGTCGACGGAGGACCTCGCGGCACAGGCACTGGTCACGCGGCTGCTGGCACCGGTGGAGGACATCATCGCGGGCGCGACGCTGTGTGACACCGCCAGGTGGATCGAGGGGGGCCGCGGGCACGTGTCGGCGATCCGCCACGGGCCAGAGCAGCTTGTGCTGGTGGCCGACTATGCGCGGCTGGGGCCATCCGAGGTCGCGGTCCGCATCCCCGTCGACGAGCCAGTCAGCGCAGTCGACCTGTTCACCGGGAAGGCTACCGCACTGTCGCCGGCTGAGAACCGCCTGACGGTGCGGATTGAGGGTGCCTATCGCTCGCGACCGTTCTACGTGGGGCGCGACTGGGAGCGACGCATGCGGGGGAGCTAACACCTTTCACCGCGGGAGGTCGGCCATGCAAGATATCACTGTCGGCATCGTCCAGATGAACGCGCCATTGGGAGAGGTGAAGCGCAACCTGGCGGCTCACCGCCGCTGGACGGAGCAGGCGGCCGACCAGGGCGCGCAGCTCGTGTGCTTCCCTGAGCTCTCGATCACCGGCCACTGGTGTGCCGGTGACGTCTGGGCGGCTTCGGAAGCCGTTCCCGACGGGCCGAGCACCCAGGCCCTGCTTGAGGTCGCGCAGAAGCTCGAGGTGTTCGTGTCGTTCGGCATCGCCGAGCGAGACCAGGGCATCGCCTACAACACGCAGGTCGTCGTCGGCCCGGCCGGGTTCGTCGGCAAGCAGCGCAAGCTGCATCTGTCGGCCGACGAGTACTTCCACTTCCGTGGCGGGTCGCACATCCCTGTGCTTGACCTCGGCGTGTGCAAGCTCGGGATTGGCATCTGCTACGACAACTTGTTGCCGGAGGTGTCGCGAGTGGCGGCGGTGCGGGGCGCGGAGGTGTACCTGATGCCTCACGCCTCCCGCATCGGCCCGTGGCCCCACACTCGCCGCCAGCAGCCGACGGTGGTGAGGCAGACCATGCGTGCATGGGAGAAGGTGTACGCCGCCCGCGCGTATGACAACGGGATGTACGTCGTGCTCTGCAATCAGGCGGGGAGAGCGAGTACCACGATTGCGGCAAATCACGCCGGGGGCATCCTGGTATGGGACCCGAACGGTGACCTGACTGCCCGGTCGCAGACCGAGTTCATCGAGGACGAGCTGATCGTGTGCCGGCTGTCGGCACAGGCGTATGAGTCGCGTCGCCGCAGCGCCTGCTTCAACCTCCAGACCCGCCGCCCCGAGCTGTACACGGCACTGGCGGAGGGGACGGCCTGATCGTGCACCCGTGCTGCGCCCGCACGTCGTTTGGAGGGGCCGGACTGCGAGGGACTGTGGCGAGGGACGAGCCACAGACGCGTAGGCCGACCGTCCCGACGGCGCTGTCTTTCGCGTCGTCCGGCGGTCCTGTCATCCTGAGCCCAGACCGCGTAGCGGTCTT
>CAZIWQ010000728.1:0-4289 GCA_964542355.1 uncultured Armatimonadia bacterium | reverse complement strand
CGCAACCTTCCTGGCGGAGGAGGCGCACTCGGCCGAGGCGCTCAGCCCGGTCTTCGGTGCCACGGGTGCCGACCTCGTCATCCTCACCGCCAACTCCTGGGAGGCCTATCGCCTGGCGGTGGAGGTGGCCCGGCGCGGCGGGCGTGTCAGCGTCCTGGGCTTCCCGGGGCGCGCCCAGCCGGCGCCCGACTTCAACCCCCTCGACCCGCAGTGGTTCTACGGCAAGCAGCTCACGCTGCTCGGTGCCGGCTCCTCCCCGCGCACCGAGTGCCCGCCCTCCGACCAGCGGTTCAACCTGCGCCGCAACCTGGAGTACATCTTCGACCTGATGGCGAGCGGGACGCTGGAACTCGAGAGCCTGATCACCCACCGCTTGCCCCCCGCACGCATGACGGAGGCGTACGAGCTGGCGCACAGGCACTCCAAGGAGTTGATCGCCGCGGTCTTCGACTGGCGAGGGGAGGGCTAGGGGTCCGGCCGACGGCGGTCGCCCGGGCCGGACTGAAGCCGTGGGGATCGTCTTTCACAATCGTGTCAGCCGCTGCGTCGACTTCGTCCGTGTGCAGCTCGCACCCGAAGCCTGAGAGCGCGATGATGAGGGCTTCCGGCGCGATCCCGCGCGCTTCCGAGGGGCACGACGATAGGGAGGAGGCGTGCGACTGCGGCGGGCATGGGAACCACGGTGACCGCTCCTTGTTCGCTGGCGCCGCGGCCCTACGAGGGCGCGGTCGCCGGGCGGAGGTTGCGCACCACGATCTTCTCCAACTCCACGGACAGGAACACCAGGGCACAGACCGCCAGGCACGCGCCCATCTCGGTGGCCGACAGGGAGACGGTTCGGAACACCGGCTGCAGGAAGGGCACGTAGACCACCGCAACCTGGGCGAGCACGGTCAGCGCGATCGCGCCGAGCATGTGGGGGTTGGTGAAGAACCCGATCTCGGCGATGAGCTTGCGCTCGGACCGGCAGGCAAGGCAGTTGGCCATCTGGGCGAGGGCCAACGCCGTGAAGGCGATGGTGCGTTGCCGGTCCAGTTCGTCTCCCAGTTGCATCACTACCAGCACTCCGGCGGCCATGACCAGGCCGTGGATCAGGATGCTACGGATCATGGTGCCGGCGAGCAGGCTCTGGCGCGGGTCGCGGGGCTTGCGCTGCATGATGTCGGCGTCCCCCGGCTCAAACCCCAGCGCCAGCGCCGGCAGCCCGTCGGTGACCAGGTTCGTCCACAGGATCTGCAGCGCGAGCAACGGTACGGGCCAGCCCAGCACGATGGCGATGAGCATCGTGAGGATCTCGGCCAGGTTGGTGTTCAGCAGGAAGCGCAGGAACCTGCGCATGTTGTCGAAGATGATACGGCCCTCGCGCACCGCGGCGACGATGGTGGCAAAGTTGTCGTCCGCCAGGACGAGCCGCGACGCCTCCCGCGCGACGTCGGTGCCGGTGATCCCCATCGCGACGCCAATGTCGGCCTGCCGCAGGGCCGGGGCGTCGTTGACGCCGTCGCCGGTCATGGCCGCGATCTCCCCGCGCTGCTGGAGGGCCTGCACGAGACGGAGCTTGTGCTCCGGGGTCACTCGGGCATAGATGGCGACGGTCTCGACCGCGGCGGTGAACTCCTCCGGTGAGAACTCGTCGAGTTCCTGACCGGACAGGGCGCGGTCGCCGGGTCCCACCATCCCGAGCTCCCGGGCGATGGCCCATGCGGTCAGCTTGTGGTCGCCGGTGATCATCAGCGTGCGGATGCCCGCGCTGTGGCATTCGGCCACCGCGGCCTTCGCTTCCGGGCGCGGCGGGTCAATGATGCCCACCAGCCCGACGCAGGTGAGGTCACTGTCCAGCGGCCGGCCGTCGTGGCGGTGGTGGCGGTCGGCCAGGGCCAGCACGCGCCGTCCCCGGGAGGCCAACTCCTGCACCCGCGCCATGATCGTCTCGCGCAGGGAGTCGTCGAGCGGACGCTCGGCCCCCTCCCAGTAGGCCCGGGCACAGACCGCGAGCAGCGTCTCCGGCGACCCCTTGGCGGCGACCAGCGAGCTCTCGGGACCCCTGTGCAGGGTAGCCATGCGCTTGCGCTCGGAGTCGAACGGCACCTCGTCGGCCCGGGGGAGGTTCTGCCGCAGGGCCTCCAGGTCGAGGCCCGCCTTCGCGGCAACGGTCAGCAGGGCACCCTCCGTCGGATCGCCCAGCATGTCGCACTCGTCGGGAGTGTCGGGATGCCAGCGCAGCACTGCGTCATTGCACAGCACACCGGCGGTCAACAGGCGCTGCACCGCCGGGTCCGCCTCCGCCGCGGCACCGTCGGGGGCCCGCACCTCGCCCACCGGATGGCACCCCACTCCGGTGACCTCCCAGTGGCGCCCATCGGCCACGATATCAGTCACCGTCATCTCGTTGCGGGTGAGCGTGCCCGTCTTGTCGGTGCAGATGACCGTAACCGACCCGAGACCCTCGACCGCGGGCAGCGAGCGCACCAGGGCGTTACGCCGGGCCATCCGGCGGGCGCCCAGCGCCAGCGCGATGGTGACAACCGCGGGCAGGCCTTCGGGGATGGCGGCGACCGCCAGGGCGATGGCGGTCATGAGCATCTCCTGTGCCGGCTCGCCCCGGAGCACGCCCACGCCCATGATGATCGCGCACAGCGCCAGCGCCCAGATCGCGAGCGATTTCCCCAGTCCGGCCAGGCGCCGCTGGAGAGGCGTCTGCGTCTCCGCGGCCGACTCGAGCGCGGCGGCGATGGCGCCCAGCTCGGTCTGCATCCCCGTGGCCACTACCACCGCCTCGCCTCGCCCATACACCACCGCCGTGCCGCGGTAGAGCATGTTGGCCCGCTCGGCGACCGCCAGCTTCGCTGCCGCCAGGGCCTGTGCGCCCTTGTCCACGGGCTCCGACTCCCCGGTCAGAGCCGACTCATCCACCCGCAGGTTGGCGGCACTGAGGATCCGCGCGTCCGCGGGGGCAAGATCACCCGCCTGCAGCAACACGATGTCGCCCGGAACGACTTCCGTCGCCGGGACCGCGGTCTCCGCGCCCGCCCGTCGCGCTCGGACCTGCGGCACCGTCAACTGCTGCAGGGCCCGCATCGACTGGTCCGCCCGGTACTCCTGCAGGAAGCCGATCGCGGCGTTGAGCAGCAGGATGACACCGATGACGAGAGCATCGCTGATGTCGTGGAGTACCGCCGAGACCGTTGCGGCCACAAGCAGCACGACCACCAACGGGCCGGTGAACTGCTCGAGGAGCATCAGCCATGCCGAGCGCTGGTGGCCCGCGATCAGCGCGTTGGCCCCATACTCCTCCAGTCGTGCCCCGGCCTCGGCGGCGGTCAGCCCGGCCTCCGGCGAGACCCCCAGTCGCGATGCAACCTCCTCCGCGGCCAGCGCGTGCCATGGCGGGGGTACGGGCCGCTCTGACGTCGTCTCGGCGCTAGCGTGCAAGGTAGATCACCCCGATTCCGGCGAGGATGGCCAGGATCATCACCGTGGCATCCCGCTCCCAGATCCAGATGCGGCGCTCGTCCCGGGTCAGGATCCCCTGGATGGCGAGGGCGGTGACCGCGATGACGACGAGCACGGTCACCAGGTGGGCCGCGCTGAGCGCGGTCGTCCGCGTCTGACCGGTCACCACCCGCATCACCAGGCGCGCCAACCCGCTGCGCTCGGCGATGCAGTCCGCCGTCCACGAGAGCACGATCCCGGCGCCGATGACTGCGAGGGTGCTCCCGATGAACCACACAATGTGGACACGGATGTCTTCCACCTCCTGGCTTCCAACGCCACCCGGAGCGCGATCTCCTCCCCCAGGCATGCCATGCCGGCCTGTTCGGTCGTCGTCCGCCCGCGACGTGTTGTCCGGGCGGGGGCTCATTGCCATTGACCTAGAACATCTGTTCGATGTACAATCGCACAGTGTCAGTTCCTGCACAAGGGCCCTGTACCGGAGATCTAGCCGCTCCTCCAGGGAGGGACATGCTGGTGCAGACCGGGCGGCAGCACGGCAGCAAGCGCACGCCGGAGCGCTCGGCGCTGGCGGAGTTCCTGCCGGCGGTGCGCGAGTGGTTCGAGCGGACCTTCCCGGCGCCCTCGCCGGCGCAGGAGCTGGCCTGGCCGGCCATCCGGCGGGGGGAGAGCGTGCTGCTCCTGGCGCCTACCGGATCGGGCAAGACGCTGGCCGCGTTCCTGTGCGCGATCGATGAGCTCATGCGACGGGCGGGGCAGGGGCGGCTGGAGGACGGGGTCCACGTACTGTACGTCACACCCCTGAAGGCACTGGGCAACGACATCCAGCGGAACCT
>CAZIWQ010000727.1:0-4293 GCA_964542355.1 uncultured Armatimonadia bacterium | reverse complement strand
GCGTAGCGGTCTGGGCGTAGCGGTCTGGGCGTAGCGGTCTGGGCTCAGGATGACAGCCGGGCGGAGATACGCGCCAGACAGCGACGCCATTCAGGGCTTGACGATTGGTAGGCGCTTGCCGCCGAGACGGACGATGCAGATCGCGCCGGGATCCTGCGGAGTCCATACGGTGTAGACGATGCGGCTGCCGTCGGGCGACCATCCCGGGCGCGCTCCCTGCACGATCCGCACCGGGGGGTGCGGGTCATCGAGCACCTGCACGAAGACGTCCGCGCTCTTGAGCGGATGGAACTCATCACTCTGGTAGGCGATGCGCTTGCCATCCGGGCTCCAGGCCGGGAACGCATATCCCGACCGCCCCGCCGGGTAGTCGGCGGTGATGCGGCGCAGCGGCTTGCTCCCATCCAGCGGGGCCACGGCGATGTGATGGGCCGGCCCGCCCTCGCGCTTCTCATCCCATCTTGTGAACAGGAACGCGATGCGCTTGCCATCCGGCGATACCGCAAGCTGGTTGGCCTCACTTGACGGCGGCAGTGTCAGCGGGAGCTTCTGCCGATCAGTACCATCGTCCTTCATCGTGTAGAAGGCGAAGGCATCGGAGAACAGGATGCGGTCCGTCCCCGGGAGCGGCGCCGCGTTGCGCGAGATCGCCAGGTCGGGCGTCAGGCACTTGGGCGCCTCGTCACCGGCGGCCGAGGTGATGAAGCTGCGCGACTTCGTCCCCGTCGGCTGGTACAGGAAGTCGAACAGGATGCGCTTGCCGTCCGGCATCCAGTTGGCGAACTGTGAGCCGCCGCCGGTCGTGATCACGCGCGGCGGGGCGCTGCCGTCCACCGGCGCCACGTACAGCTCCCAGGTGCGCGGCTTGCTGATATCGGAGATGCCGCAGAACGCCAGTTGGTTGCCATCGGGGGAGAATACCACGCGGAAGTCGGTGAAGGGGTTCGAGCGGAGCTCCTTGCGCCCCAGAATGACCAGCCCGTTGCGGACCTGCCACATGCGGTCGGGGTCGCCGCCGACCTCCAGGAAGCGATCCCAGAGCTGCTGCGCCTCCGCCTCGGCCGCCGGTGTTCCCTGGACCTGGACCAGCACAGCGAGGCCGCTGAGCGCCTCGGGGCACTGCGGGTCCTTCTCCAGTGCCTGACGGAACTTCGCGGCGGCTTCGGCGAGCTTGCCGGCGCGGTGAGCCAGCGCCCCGGCGAAGGCGAGCACCAGGGCGTTCTCCGGTGCCAGGTTGAGGGCCATGTCCACCGCCGCGGCGGCCTCGTCCGGCTTGTCACCGAGGAGTGCCGTGCCGGCCAGGCCGAGGAACGCCTCCACGCACTTCGAGTCGATCTCCAGGGCCTTGTGGTACTCTTCGTTGGCCTTGTCGAGCTTATGCTGGCGCCGCAGGAGGTCGCCGAGCTTGACGTGCCCTGAGGTGGAGGCGGGGTTGAGGTCGAGCACGACCTCCAGCTCCTCCTGGGCCCGCTCCCAGTTCTTGAGCCGGATGAAGACCTCCGCCAGCAGGAAGTGGGGCCTGGTCGCCGTGCCATCTTCCTTGACCCAGGCGTTGCAGGCTTCGACCGCGTCTTCGAGCTTGCCGGCAGCAATCAGGGCGGTGACCTGCTTGTCCCTGTCAGCGGCAGGCGGCTGGGCGAGCACAGCCGGGCAGAGCAGTGCGAGCAAGGCGGCCGAGACAACACCACACCGAAGAACGGTCACAATACATCGCCCCCGGAGGAGAGGATGAACGTCGTGGATTGCAGCTAGCTATATAGTCGCCGATGTCGTTGCGGCTAGACCGACGCCTACTCCACCTCCACCAGGATCAGGCGGTCGACGCGGAGGCGGTTGACCGTGCCCTCGCCGCCGTAGGCCGCGCCCTCGTACTTGACCGAGGCGTAGATCTCCCATTGCTTGTCCGGCCGCGCCGGGTCGTACAGTTGCCCCACGTCGGCGAACTGCACCAGCCACGACCAGTCAAACCACACATAGCACTGCTCACTGAGCGTCGTCTTCCCGATCGGGTACAACTGGTACTTGCCAGCCACAATTGGCTGCCCCTTGCCCGGATACGCGTGCTGCTGGCGCCTGGTGACCGCATCGTAGTAGCCGAGGTTGGCCGGCACCTTCCCCTCGGTCACCAGCTCCGCGGCGATGCCCGCGGCTGCGTCGGGGTCGGCGACGAGATTGCCCTTGCCATGCAGGCGCGCAGTCTGCGGCGTGAACTGCCGGATCCGTGCGGCAGGGACCCGGGCCAGCGTCTCGGGCAGGGGCTTGAGGTCGGTTACCGCCCGCTGCCACTTGAGGACCTCGTCTCCCACATACTTCGGGTCGAAGTGGGCGCGCATCGTGGCGATGTACGTCTCGCGGTAGCGGTCGATGAGCGCGGCGCGCTGCAGGCCATGCTGCGGGTCTGACTTGAGCGCTTCCCAGTTGAGCACACAGGCGAGGTCCATGCCCATGCGCGCCTGCTTGACCCGCGTCAGCAACACCGGGTCGGCGGCCACCGCCGCCTCGGCCCGGTCAAACAGCCGCTGTGACCATACCAGCAGCGCAGGGGTCAGGTGCCGGTACTGTCCCCCCGGGGCGTTCCAGCTCATGCGGGTCGGGAGCGCCCGGGTATCCGCCTCCAGCCGCGAGGAGAACTCGCGGATCAGCGGCGCCGCGGCGCCATAGTAGCGGTCGGTGAAGTCGGCGATCAGCGCCGCCAGGTCCCGGTCGGGATCCCACATCAGCTTGAGCATCAACCACGTCTGGAGATTGGCGAGGCCGATCGACCGATATACTCCCTCGGTGTCGTGCTCGGAGAAGATGCCCTCGACACCGACCTGGTGGAACAGGCGGAAGTCCGCCGCCATCCGCTCGAGATTGCCCAGCGGGAGGGCCGTCCCGTAGGGGTTGGGGTAGTACCACACCCACAGGTGGTTGGTGTGGTGGGGCCACTCACTGATGTTCTTCTTCGTATCCGCATTGCTCGGGTGGTCGATGGCCTGCGCGAAGTTGTCGTCGATCGGCGCGAAGATGATGATCACATTGTCCGGCAGCTTGATCGTCCGGGGCGGGGCCTCGGTCTGGTTCTTGCGGTACGCCAGAGTCGTCAGGTACGCCGCCGGGTACTGCTGCTTGACCGCCGCCCCCAGCTCCACCAGGTAGTCATACAGCGGCGCTCCCCGGCAGCCCTCGCGGTCTGCCAGTGCCTGGCAGGCGGGACATTCACACAGGGGACCATCATCATCCTGGGCGGACACGGCATAGTTGGCCGCCGGGTCGGTCGCCCCGATACCGGCGAGCACGTTGGCCGTCATCGTGCGCCGGAGCTCCGGGTTGGTGAAGCACAGTTGGGCCTTCGTGCGCTTCCCCCCGATCAGTGAGTAGAAGTCCGGATGATCGGCGAAATACTTGCCATGGGGCATCCACGCGTAGAAGGTGTGGACCATCCAGACACCCGGGGGGCGGCCGTAGCGGTGCGAGGTGCCGCCGAAGTCGGTCAGGTTCCCGGCGAACCACATGTCCGGTCCCTGATCGCGGTTGCGGGCCAGGAACCGGATCAGCGCCGGACGGATCGGCACCGAGGCGCTGGATTGCACACACATGTCGCGCACGGCGAAGGCCGGGCGGCTGCGACGATCGAGGTTGCCGATCTCCAGCCGCGAGCGCCGTGGCACATCCGTATCGCCATACCATGTCAGCCAGCGGCACCCCAGGTCGTCCTCGAGGAACGAGCAAACCGCATACAGTGTCCCGCGCGGGCTGCCACCGACGAGCACCAGGTCCTGCGCCACGACCTTGACGATGAACTCGTCGGGTTGCAGCGCCGTGACCTGCTGCTCGCCTACGAGGTCGCGGCAGAGCTTGCTCGCGCCCACCAGCAGGCGGGGCCCACTCACGGGTGTCTGCGCCACGGCCACCGTGAAGGTGGCCCCGGTGATCTTCTGCAGATGATCGCACAGCTCGCTCGCCGCCGTAGTCTCGGCGGGCGCGGGGGTCTCGGGGAGCACGACTGTCGCCAGGGCGCGGCCGCCGTCGGCGAGGACCACAGCGTGCGCCGCCATCGGGACGAGAACAGCCAGGGCCAGTGTGAGGAGAATGCGGTGCACGAGGGGACCTCCGGAGAGTAGCGTGCGTTCACCATTGACAGTTCCGCCCCGCGCACCGTGGCGCCTTCCCCGTGTCGCTGCTCGCCGCGCGGAGCCGGTCTCGCGGAGGGGCCGGATCCTACCGAGGGGGCACCGCGTCGTGTGCCGTCGCCGCGTAGGTCGAGCGTCCCGACGCCGCTGCTTTTTGGCCAGCCCGTCGGCGACCGCACGA
>CAZIWQ010000726.1:0-4303 GCA_964542355.1 uncultured Armatimonadia bacterium | reverse complement strand
CGGGCAGGGGTCGAACGGCCGGCATGCCCCGCCACTAGCTTTCGCGACAGGCTCTGCCACCCGTGGCTACCTTCTGAGCGCCCCCGTTCGGGGGCTTCACCGTCCGCCGCTTCGCGGCGAACTGTGCGTTCCGCAGACCCACCGTTTCATGCCTGACGGGGCCCGAAAATCGCGGCCGAAAAGCCGTTCTGAGGCCGCTCTTCCAGGAGTGTCAGGCCCCCATCAGGCCGATGACCTCCACGATCTCGCCGGTCGCGGCACGCACGGGGACTGCCAGCCAGACGTCGCACTCGCCCGTCGGCTCGGCGCGCTGGACCTCGCCCGTCCGCCAGGCGGCGGCGAGTAGCCCCCCGGGGTCGCCCGACTGGCGGCACTCATAGGCCTCACCGGGGGCGAGCGCGCCGCAGCGGGGGCTGCACGCGCGGCTATCGGCCCACAGGACGACGAGGTGGGCGTTCACCGCGATGGCCCCATGGTTGAGGGCGCCGAGGACCGCCTGCAGCCGCCGCTCCGCGGCGCAAAGCAGCGCCCGCGCCTCTTCCGCCTCCGTCACGGCCTCCCTGACCTGCACCTCGTGGAACACCTGGCTGAGCAGCCCCAGGCCGCGATGTACCGTCTTCTCGATCTGGGTGACCGACCACACAAGCTGCTGCGCATCGTTGCCGAAGGCCGTCTGGAGGGTGGGGAAGATGGCGTCACAGCCCAGCAAGATGGCGCGCTGCACGTCGCTCGCGGCGAACCCCATTGCCCGCCGGCTCTGGGCGATGTCGACCAGACTGTCGCGAATGCGCTCGTAGCTGCCGAGGGTCACGGCCTCCACCAGACCGTCGACCAGCCGCAGTGTCCCCGCCTCGATCTCCTCGATCGGCCGCCGCCGGTACATCTCGCTGGACTGCTTGACGCGCTCCGCCCACGCCGCGGCAATCTGCTCGCGCTCGGCCGCCAACACCTCTCCCAGCGACTTCTGCATGCCCGATCATCTCCTGCCGCCCGCGCCGATGGCCCCGCAGCCAGGCTTACCGGGGCGTGAAGTCCAGCCGGTCGTCGATCTGACATACCGTCTCGGCCAGCAGTACGGCGGCGTTCTCCAGGTCGCTGAGCGAGATGACCTCCACCGGCGTATGCATGTAGCGGTTGGGAATGCTGACCAGTCCGGCCGCGACGCCGGATCGCGTCACCTGGATGGCGTTGGCGTCAGTGCCGGTGCCGCGTGGGCAGGGCTCCACCTGGAACGGAAGCTTGTGCGCCTTCGCGGTGCTGACCAGCAGCTCACCGACGTGGGGGTTGATGTTCGGTCCCCGCGCGATCGCGGGGCCCCCGCCCAGCTTGATCTCGCCGCACTTGCCGCTGTCCACCCCCGGGCAGTCGGTCGCATGCGTGACATCGATCGCGATGCCAACCAGCGGGTCGATCCCGTAGGCGCTCGTCTGGGCGCCGCGCAGGCCCAGCTCCTCCTGCACCGTCGAGACGCAGTACAGGGCACAGGAGAGCTGGCGCTTGTCACACAGCCGCAGGACCTCCATCGCGACGAACGAGCCCACCTTGTCATCGAACCCCGCGGCGGCGGCCAGGTCGTCGCCGAGCCGGTCCATGACCAGCGCGAAGGTCATGCAGTCGCCCACCTCCACGAGCTTCTCGGCCGCCTTCTTGTCCCGCGCCCCGATGTCGACGAACATGTCCTCGAGATCCGCCTTGCCCTTCTGGCGTTCCTCGGGCGTCATCAGGTGGATGGCCTTGCGCCCGATCACCCCGGGCAGCGGACCCTTGCGGGTGTGCACCACGACGCGGGCACCGGCCAGGACGGGCCCGTCAATGCCCCCGATCGCCGCGAACTTCAGGTAGCCGGTGTCGGTGATGTACTGCACCATCAGGCCGACCTGGTCACAGTGCCCGGCAAGCATCACGCGCGGCGAGCCGCCAGGGTTCTTGACGGCGATCACGTTGCCGTGCAGGTCAGACCTGACTTCGTCGGCGAAACGCGCGGCACGCTCGCGCACGACCCGCTGTGCCGGCTGCTCGAAGCCGGAGGGCGAGGGGCTGGCAATCAGGGCTTGCAGAAAGCCCAGGGCATCTTTCTTCATGGGGTACCCTCTTCCTGAGATGGGGCCGGAATGGTTGTCTCCGGCCGCGACACGCCATGCCACAGCCCGCACGCACACGAGGGAGGTCACGGGCAGATGGCCGTGGGGGGCGTATTCGCCCGTCCGCGGCCCGACTCCTTCACCGGGCACCACGGCCCCATCGCCGGGGGCGTTCAGACAGCCGCCAGGCATGTGCCGTCTCCATACTCCCCCTCCCCGCGGGGCCGAGCAGAGGCCGCCGTCTGCCGTCTGCCGTCTGCCGTCTGCCGTCTGCCGTCTGCCACATGCCGCATGCCCGATGCCACGTGCCGCCGTCGCTAGTGCTGTCCCTCGATGAGCTCGATCAACGCAACGAGGCCCGCGATGGCCTCCTCGAAGGCCCGGGCCCCCAGCTCGGCACTGGCGCGCGCGGGATCGCCCATCACACCGACCTCGACCTCGGGGTTCTGGTGGATGTGGGGCATGACCTCACCGTGTTCCACGTGCCTGACACGGACCTGGTAGTTGTCCGGGTCCTCGCGCATGCGGCTGACCAGTTCAGGAGTGTCCAGCGCAATCTCGCTGCGGACGTCCTGCGGGGCGGCGTGCAAGATCATCGAGGTCTCGAGATAGCCGGCATGGTAGTCGTGGTCCTCCCACCCCGCCTGTGCGAGCGGGGAGCTCTTCCAGAAACGGTGCACGGCCACGTTCAGCGCGCCGCGATCCGGGTGGGTGCGCAGGAACATGTCGGCGGCGTCGTGCACGGCCCGGTCGTTCTCGCTCCCACCGTGCCCGAGCACGATGATCAGGTTGCGCAGCCCCTGGCGTGACAGGTCGCGCAGGATCTCCATCAGGAGCAGGCTGACCACGGGCGGTGCGATGTTGATGGTTCCCGGCAGCTCGCCACCGGAGTAGCTGTACGCCACAGTGGGGACGACCAGGGCCCCCGTGCGAGCCGAGGCGCCGGCGCAGAGCCCCTCGGCGACATAGCAGTCCGTGCGCGTCGGCAGGTGGTATCCGTGCTGCTCGACGCACCCCACCGGGATCAGCACAGTCTGTGTTGTCGCGAGTGCCTCCCGGATGTCCTTCACTGTCATGTGTCCCCACAGACGTGGCTCCATCATCACGACCCCCGATGGCTGGATAGAGGATGATCGGTACTGGGCGAGGAATTCACCGTCTGCGAGCAGCCACCTGCCTGCGACGGGGCGGCTCGCTCACGCAACCGGTATCTCGGTTCGACCAGGAGCAGACGCCATGGCCCGGGAGGCGCGGCCGCCAACGCGCACCGACACAGCCGGATCGCGCTCATGTGCGGGTGGCGGTCGCACGCAGCCGTCGCTGCGGCGGAATCGGGCCCTCGTGCGCGTGGGTGCCGTGGCCCTGGCCATGATCGCGGCCCTGCTCGTCGGCGCTCTCCGCGCATGCCTGGCGGCTGACGAGACCGCCGCGGGCGAGATTGCGGCCCTGGTCGCCGCGGGCGACGTCCAGCAGGCGTATGCGCGCGCCGTGCGATGGGTGGAGGCCGATCCCGCGCAGCGGGAGGCCCTGGTGAGCTGCGGGGCCCTGGCGCTGCGTTGTGGGGCCTACGACCAGGCCGCCGACTGCTACGAGGCGGCGCAGTTCCTGGGTGAGACGGCGACGGAGGCCGTGGGACTGGGGGATGCTCTCGCGGGCCTCGGGCGCAGTGACGCCGCGGTGCGAAGCTACCGCCACGCCCTGGTGCTGGACGATGGCTGTGCCGCCGCCCACGTGGGCATCGGGCGGGCCCTGATGGGTGACACCGACCGGCAACTGGAGACGCGCGTGTCGCTGAAGACGGCGCTGCGGCTGGCCCCGGACGACCCGCAGGCGGCCGTGGCGCTCGCCGAGCTCGATGAGTCGGAGGGGCTGGCGGACCGGGCGTGGGAGGCGGTGAGCGAGGTGCTGCGGCGGCACCCGGAGGTGGCCGTGGCGCACCTGTTGGCCGCCAAGCTCCTCGCCCAGCGGGGCGAGGCACAGCCAGCCCGGGCCCGCTGGCGTGAGTTTGCCCGCCTGGAGCCCGGGCGGCCCGAGACCTGGCTCCTGCAGCACAACCTGCTCCCCACTCGCCAGCGCGAGCTCCGGCTGCGCGGCAGCTTCTTCACCTATTCCCCGGACGGCAAGCGGCTCGCCCACTCCGGCGCCGGGCAGCAGAGCCAGATTCTTGGGACCACTCTCGACGCACCCCAGACCCCGAGCATCGTGTGCAAGCTGGAGGGGTA
>CAZIWQ010000725.1:0-4304 GCA_964542355.1 uncultured Armatimonadia bacterium | reverse complement strand
GAGCGCTACCTCACGGCACTCGCGCCGGAGAAGCTCACCAGCGACTACTACGTGGTCAACTTCCACCAGCCGCACTTCCGCATGCACGCGACGATCCTCGGTGTCGCGATGTATGCGGCGGCGATGCCCAACGACTGGGGGCAAGAGCTGCTGCGGAAGGGGGCGCGGCGCCTGATCGATGAGAGCATGGGTAACGGCTGCGGGCTGAACCTGCTGGCGATCGCCGCGGCGCAGGACCGCGACCCCGAGCTGCGCGACTGGCTGCGGCGCTTCCTCGCCACCTACGACCCCTACACGATCCCGGTGATCGACCGCTTCGACTACAAGAAGCTGATGCCGGGGCGTGCCGCCGACATGAGCTGGGATGCCCTGCAGGAGATCGTCAAGCAGCCTGGCTTCGCCGTCCAGAACACCTATGGCCTGACCTACATGGTCTTGTACCAGTATCCGTTTGTCGAGGCGGCCTTGACCCAGGCCGGTCTGACCGAGAAGGACCGCTATCTCAATGACATGGTCTATCGGCGGAAGGGCTGGGGCTGGGAGTGGGGCATGCGCGGGGCGAGAGTGCCGGCCCTGCCAGATACGCACTGCGAGCCCCTCTCGCTCGCGGCGGTCGCCAACCGCAATCCGCTGGGCTATCCGCTCTTGCCGCGCGATCCCGCACCCTCGCCCGTGGCGCTCAAGCCGGGCGAGTTCGGGTTCCAGTTCCAGGAGTCCGGCCCGCCGCTGCCCGGGTACCTGCCCGTGCGCTGGGGGACCTATTACCCGCGCCGCGCCTTCCTCCCCCTCCCCGTGGAGAACGATGACCGCAATCTGTGCGGTCTGCCGTTCGGCTCCGTCTTCCAGGCAAACGGCATCCCGTTCGACCTGCCCGACCCGCGCGGGGCCGCCGGCGGCAAGACCATCGTCGTGCTGGAGAAGGGGCAGCAGCTCGCCATTCCGGTCGGCAAGACCGTGCGCCGCCTGCACTGCTTCGGGCACGTCGGCACCCGGCCCACCACCCTCAAAGAGACCGGGGCCACGTACACGCTGCGCTACCAGGATGGCACGGAGAAGACGATCGAACTGGTGAACATGCTCGACTTCGAGCACTACCTGTTCTGGGGGTTCTCGCAGCGCGCGCGCTTTGCCCGCAACTGGAAGCTCCACGGGGGGTGGGATGGCGAACCCTTCCTGCTCAACACCTACACGCTCGAGGTCGAGGACAAGCCGCTCAAGGAACTGGTGCTGCGCGATAGCGGGGCGGGCTATTGCTTCACGCTGCTGGGGGTAACGGCGGAGGTGGCCGGCGCCGACACTGCCAGGCCGCTCAAGGAAGTTCGCTTCGGCCGCACCGACACGGGAGCGGCCACCCACCGGTGGGAGACGGGTGCGGACGCCGGGTGGGCCGACCTCACCCTCCCGCTCGAGCAGGGCGACAAGCAGGTGAACAGCCATGGAGCGGCGACGTGGCGCATGGCCCTGCCGGATGGTGACTATGACCTTGAGCTCGACATGTCCGGCTGGCAGGGCAATCTCGGTGTCAACGTGATCGCCAACGATCGCCTGCGGGTGGCGGCCTACTGCCCGACGCATCAGCCGGCGCCGGGGTCGCCGGACTTCACGGAGACGATCCGCTTCCCCGTCCATGTTGCGGGGGGCTGCCTGGACCTCTCGCTGGTCAATGACGCCGGCGCCGGCACGTGGTGGCACCCCTCCCCGATCAGCACCTCGCGCTGGGCGCTGTGGGCTCTGCGGCTATTCCCGGCTACGCACCCGCTGCCGCCACCGCTGCCCGAGATGGCGTACGGGTTCGTGGAGCGCGACATCCAGTGGCTGCGCCAGCCGTGGGGGCAGAGCGAGGAGACCACCCTCGATCTGGCCCGGACGAGCCTGCACAGCAAGAGCCCGCGTGGTACATTCCGGGCCGACGTCCCGCCCGGCCGGTACGAGGCGGAGCTGGTCGTGGGCTTCAAGACCCAGCGCCAGCAGGGCGTGAACCCGAAGATGAACGTCTTGCTCCAGGGCCAGCAGGTGCTGACGGACTACGTCTCCCCGCTGAGCAAGCAGGCCGCCAGCCACAAGCTCCCGGTCACTGTGAAGGCCGGTGAGCCGCTGGAGGTTGTGCTCACACCCTCCGCCGAGGGGACCGAGTGGGGCCTCAATGCCCTGATCCTGCGTCCGATCAAGCCGTGAAGGGAGAGCCACGATGCCCACGATCAGTGAACCGGCCCGCGAGATCCCTCTGGTCGCCGACTGCGAGGTGGCCGTCGTCGGGGGCGGCACCGCGGGCGTCATGGCCGCGGTGGGGGCCGCCCGGGCCGGGGCCCGTGTCTGTCTCATCGAGCGTCTCGGCAGTGTCGGCGGCGCGGTCAACATGGGGCTCATGGGGCACTTCGGCAACCGCTACCGTGATGAGAGCGGGCGCCCGATCGTCGGCGGTGCCCCGCTGGAGCTCCTGGAGCGCGTCATCGTCGCGGGGGCGACGCCCTACCCCGACCTCGCGGCGGCGCTCGATGCCGGCCACTGCATCTTCTATCGCCACGAGCACGCCGGCTATGTCTGCCTGCAGATGCTCATGGAGAGCGGAGTGGAGCTGTGGCTCCATACGCGCTTTAGCGCCGCACTCCCGGCACCCGGGGGCGGGTATGACCTGATCGTGGAGGCGAAGGGCGGGCGCCGTGCGCTCCGTGCCCGGCAGGTTGTGGACTGCAGTGGCGAGGCCGAGGTGGCGGCCGCGGTCGGGGCCCCACTGGAGTGCGGTACCCACCGCTCCTGGGGCCTGCTGTTCGAGATGGGGCTCGTCGACGTGGCGCGCTATCAGGCCTTCCTCGACCAGTGCCCCGAGACTGACCCGCGGTGGGACGAGTGGCTGGCGGAGCGGCTGGGGATGCCCACTGAGCAGTTGCTGCACGATGCTTACTGGGGGGAGTGGGTCGAGGGGCGGCGGCGGGCGTGGCCGTTCCGGCCGCAGATCCGGGCCGCGGTCGAGGCCGGCGACCTCGCCCTGCTGCGCGACCTGCCCGGAGGCGGACAGATCCGCTATGGCTGGGACGGCTTCTGGCCTGAGCCCTGGCACGGGGCTGACGCGGTCACCGCCAACGTCTGCATGGTGACCGGCCTCGACCCCGGCGACCCGCGCGCCGTCACCCGGGCCGAAGTCGGGGCCCGGACCTATGCCTTCGAGTTCCTGGCCTTCCTGCGCAAGTACCTCCCCGGCTTCGAGCGGGCCGTCATCCGGACGATGGCGGCACAGACGATGCCGCGTGGGGGGCGTGAGATCGTGGGCGAGGCGAGCCTCGATGACCATCACTCCGAGCCCCTGGAGGAGCGCGAGGACGTTGTCTGCCTCGCCGGCGGGGCACACGCGACGGGCCTCCCGCTTGGCATGTTCGTCCCCCGGGGCGTGAGTGACCTGTTAGTCGCCGGCAAGTGCGCCGCGGACGGCTACCGCGTGCGGGCGAGTGTGACCTGCATGGCGGCCGGGTATTCGTGCGGCATCCTCGCGGCCCTGGCCGCGCAGCAGGGCCTGACGCCGCTGCAGCTTGACTCCGCAACCCGCCGGCGCGAGCTGGTGAGGCATGGCGTCCGGCTGGTGCCGGGCCCGCTGCCTCCGGAGGAGTGGCACATGCGCTGGGCGCCGCTGCCGGGCGTCCCGGACTTCGACGCCGACGAGGGCCTGCGGAGGGCGAAGAAGCTGTCGTGAGGGGTCGGCGACGGGTGGCGATTGCGGAGGGGGCCGGACTACGAGGGCCTGCGACGAGGGACGAGCCACAGGCGCGTAGGCCGACCGTCCCGGTCGGCGGGGAGGCGTGTCGAGCGGGACAACGCCGCTGCCTTTGGCGCCTCTCCGCCCGGCCGTCATCCTGAGCCCAGACCGCTGCGCGGTCTTCTGGCGAAGGGTCTGCCACATGCGAAGCCGCCCCGCTCCTCAGGACAATGTCGGCCTGGAGACGCCCTTCGGTCGGCCTTGTGTCCACCACGCAGCCACGACCACAGGCAACGACGACGACCGCAGGCCGGCCACCCGCTCTGAGGACCACGGCCCCACCGGGCCTGGTGCCGCGTTAAGCACGATGCCGTGGGTCAGCCTGGCCCCGAGGTGTGTGGGGGGGGCGCAGGGCTTGTGGGGAGGGTCGTTGTTCCGTGGAGCCTCCGGATGGGGCCCCCGCCCCATCCGGCCGCTAGCGTGCGAAGCACGTTCGGCAGAGCGAAGCGATGTCACCTAGCCCCGGGCTTCAGCCCGGGGATCAGGCGGCCCCCCTCGCTCCTTCCTCCTCTCCTCTTCGGTTCACCCACGCCGCCGGAACGGCGGCGTGGGTGAC
>CAZIWQ010000724.1:0-4305 GCA_964542355.1 uncultured Armatimonadia bacterium | reverse complement strand
CTCTTCCCTTCTCCGTGCTGTCTCCGTGCTCTCCGTGTCTCCGTGGTTGCCGTCCCCGCCCGGAGGTGGCGGTGGTGCCCGAGGCGAACCTGTATCCCACACGGGCGGTCTTGCGCCCACGCACGAGCGACACCCGCCTGGTACGGTCAATCCCAGGTGGAAGCATGCTGGAGGACAATATGCATACCATGCGGGCCGTTGCGGTCATCGCCATCGCTGTCCTCGTCTGGCCGATCCTCGCCTTCGCAGC
Source organism: uncultured Armatimonadia bacterium (assembly GCA_964542355.1). Taxonomy (GTDB): domain Bacteria; phylum Armatimonadota; class Zipacnadia; order Zipacnadales; family JABUFB01; genus CAZIWQ01. The sequence continues at coordinate 4,055 of CAZIWQ010000724.1, read as the reverse complement.
AACTACGGCCGAGGAGATCGAGTCCGACCTCGCGCTGCAGAGCAAGTTCGTCACCCCACACATTGATTGGGGGCAGCCCTCCACCAGCGGCAAGCTGCGCGGGTTGTTCTTTGTCTATGGCGGCGGGTACGGTCCCGACTGGACCGAGTGCGGCACCCGCTACCGCGAAGTCATCGAGCTGTGCCAGCGGTTCGACATCGAGCCGGAAGGCGCCCTCATCGACAACGGGGGCGGCAAGTGGCCCTTCCATGGCGGCAAGCTCGGGGAGGCGCGGGCCGAGCGTCTGCTGGCCAAGCCCCACGATGTGATCTTCATCGCCGGCCTCGGGCTGGATAAGCTCGCGGCCAAGCTGCAGTACCTGATTCTCAAGCAGGTGACCGAGGGGGCCGGGCTGGTCTGCATCGGTCCGAGCAGTGAGTTCATGGTCGCCAAGCGCCAGATCAAGCCGACCCCGGACGCCCTGACGCAGGCGGTGCCGGTGATGCCGGGCGAGAAGCCCGACACGGTCATGAAGCCACAGGACTACATCACCGCCTACAAGCTCGGGAAGGGCCGTGGCGTGTGGCTCAACTACGGCGCCCACGCGCTGAGCCCCTCCCGCCCCTTCACCTGGCGCAACCTGGCGGAATACGACTACCGCATGCTGCCCGTCGGCCGGGCGGCGCTGTGGGCTGCCGGCCGAGAGAGCGCGGTGGCGGTCAAGACCATCCTGTCCGCCGAGACGGTGCTCCTCGGCTACGAATTCAAGAGGCTGCCCGGTGATGTCGTGATCGCCAGCACGAAGGCGATGTCGGCTACCGTCGCCCTGAGCCTGCGTCGCGCCGATGACGGCTTGAACATCGATCTGGGCAAGCAGAAGGTCGAGCTGAAAGCGGGCGAGAGCGCGTCCGTGCCAGCCATCCTGCCGCGACTGCGGGCCGGCGACTACTACCTCAGCGCCCTCGTGACGAGCGAGCAGGGCATGGAGGCTTCCGGGGCGGGCCTGGTCACGATCGAGAGCCCGTGCGGAATAGCCGCTGTCACGACCGCGACCGACTTCGTGGAGCGCGGCGACAAGATCAGTGGCGTGGTCAGCACGCGCGGGGCCTTGCCGGCGGGGGCGCGCCTCGTCCTGCGCTTCCGCGACTCGTACGATCGCGTGCTCAGCCAGCAGGACCTCACACCGGTGGCCGGCCAGAGCGACTATCCCTTCAGCTACACCGCCGGCGCCGCTGACACGATCTTGATGCGGGCGGAGGCGGTCGTCCTCGACGGCGCCGGGGAGGTCGACGCCCGCTCGGCGCAGTTCACCGTCCCCAAGCGCCGGCAGGGCCAGTTCAACTTCGTCATGTGGGATGGCCCGAACGATGTGCTGGGCTACTACGCCTGGAAGCACCTGCAGGACGTGGGGTACAACACGTGCCTCATCGGCAGCTTCGGCCTTTCCAACCAGCCCTCTGTGCTGCGCGCCTGCGACACCTCGCTCGTCCCCTACAGCACGCGCATCCTGGATGACAAGAACGAAGATGGCTCGATGAAGCCGGTCTGCTGGAACCACGAGCCTGATGTCACGAACTACGTGCAGAAGATCGTGGACAACCAGATCAACCTGCGCAAACAGGGCGTGTTCGTCTATTCGCTGGGCGACGAGGGCGTAACGAAGGGCTGCTGCGTGCATCCCTCGTGCCTCGCCGCCTACCGCCGGTGGCTGCAGGGCCAGTATGGCACCATCGACAAGCTCAATGCCTCGTGGGGCGAGAAGTACGCGTCGTTCGAGGAAGTCAACCTGCTGTCGAATAAGGACAACATGGAGGTAGCGGCCAAGAAGACGTGCCCGCCACGCTGGTACGACCGGGAGGCCTTCGCGCGCCACAACCTGGCGCAGTTCTCCGGCCGCTTCGGCGACCGCTACAAGGTCCTCGACCCCCAGGGCATCACCGGCTTCGAGGGTACCGGCGGCTTCGGCGATGACTACGACGCCATCCTGAGCTACAACGGCTTCTACGGCCCCTACCCGAGCATCGGCGACGACCTGGTGCGGTCGGTCGCGGCGCGGTCGCAGATCCGCTCGAACTGGATGGGCTACTCCAAGACCGGCGACGCGCTCTCCGACGCGGCGTGGCGGATGGTCATGAAGGGCCTCGACAGCTCCTGGTACTGGATGTGGGACGGCATCGGCTCTTGGCGGGGTGTGCTCTCGCCCACGATCGACTACTTCGACTGCACCGCCGACTTCCTCGCGGAGATGAAGCCGGTGCGCGAGGGTCTCGGCGACCTCTTGCTCAACTCGCAGTGGGTGCACAGCGGCATCGGCATGTTCTACTCGGTGCCTTCGGCGCTGGCGGGCGGCATCGAGGACAGTGGCACCTACGTGCAGCCCAGCCCGGCGCATGAGACCTGGCTCCAGACAACCTACGAGGTCGGCCAGGATGCCCGCTTTGTGACCAGCGGCATGCTGGCCAGGGGCGTGCTGACCACCGACGAGTTCAAGGTCCTGTGCCTGCCCATGACGCAGGCGATGGCGCCGGCCGAGGCGCAGCTCATCCGCCAGTTCGTGCAGAGCGGTGGCACGGTCATTGCCGATGTCCGCCCGGCGATCTTCGACGAGCACCTGAAGGCCGTCTCCCCCGGCCTGCTCGACGACGTCTTCGGCATCACGCGAACCGGCCGGGGCAAAGCGCAGCAGGCCGACCTCACCCTCAAGGGCACGCTGGGTGGCCAGCCGGTGGACCTCACGCTGCAGGCGAAGATCGATCCCGATGTGCGCCTCAAGGGCGCAACCGCGCTGGCCACTTCCGGTGACACTCCCGTCGGGATCGTCAACCAGTTCGGCAAGGGGCAGGCCATCCTGCTGAACTTCCAGGCGCTGTCGGCCAAGGACGAGGGCCAGCAGGCTGGCAACGCGCGGGCGCTACTCGCCACGCTCTATCGCTGCGGCAAGACACAGCCGCCCATCGCCGTCAGCTCGCCGACGGGGGAGCCGCTGGTCGCCACCGAGACGCGTGTGTGGCAGAGCGGCGATGCCCTCGTCTTCGGCCTGTGGCGGCAGATGCGCAACGCCTGGTTCTCGCCCAAGGGCGGGACCGTTGCCGGCGAGCCGGTCGCGGCCCGAGTGGCCTTCCCGAAGCCGTACCATGTGTATGACCTGCGCAGTGGCAAGTACCTCGGCGAGACCAGCTCACTGGAGACGAAACTGCGGTGGGGTCGCGCCGCCTTCTACCTGGCCTCGCCCTATCCGCTCAAGGGGCTGAAGGTGACGCTGGATTCCACAACACCCAGGCGCGGGCAGGCGGTCACGGCGACGATCGCGCTCCCGCTGCCGGCCCGGGCGAGGGAGAGGCAGGCTGTCTACGTGGAGGTCTTCACGCCGGCGAATGACCAGCCGCTGTGGGGCCGGTACGTGCAAGTGCTCCGGGGCGGCAGGGCAAAGCTGCAGGTGCCGGTGGCCTACAACGACGCTGCCGGGCAGTGGCGGCTCAAGGTGACTGAGCTGTTCAGCCGCCAGAGCGCCGAGGCCGGCTGGCAGGTCCGCTAGCCCCTGTACCGTTCACCTGGTGCGGGGCCGGAGCCCGCGTCGTTGTCGGGTGATCGGCGGGGTCCCGCCCTGCGGGACCCCACCGCCGTTGCCGTGGGCCGTTGCCGTTGGCCGTTGCCGTTGGCCGTTGCCGTGGGCCGTTGCCGTTGGCTGTCGCCGTTGGCCGTTGCCGTGGGCCGTTGCCGTGGGCCGTTGCCGTGGGCTGTCGCCGTGGTAGGAGCGCTCCCCCGAGCGCGACCGCACGGCGCAAGGCAATGCCACCGGCGCAAGGCGTCGGGGTTGCCCGTGTTCCCATGCGGGGGGCACAGTCGTGCGACTGTGCCCGGCCCCGGACCCCGCCGCGGTTGACCGGACAAACGGAGGACCAGTGCCGTGGTAAGCATGAATCTGTGAGTCGTGGCCCGCACGCAGCTACCGGCCTTTGGCCCTCGGGTTGGGCCGTTGGTCGTAGAGCCCCTGAAAGGGGCGCCATACTTTAGCCACGGGCGTGAGCCCGTGGTTGGCGGGCCTCGTGTTCCTTTGTTCCTCTCTCTCCCCTCGC
>CAZIWQ010000723.1:0-4308 GCA_964542355.1 uncultured Armatimonadia bacterium | reverse complement strand
TCGGGCGGCAGGGCCACCGCGATGCAGCCGTCCTCGTCCGGCGTGACGTGCGTGCGGGTCGCCAGTCGCTGCTCGGGGTCGAACAGGAGCAGCTCGCCCGTCCACTTCCGCCCCGGCCAGCCGAACCGGCCCGGCCGCAAGGTGATGACCCGCTCCTTGCCCACGATGACCCCCTCATCCAGCTCGAGGACCGTGAGGGGGTACTCGTAGGTGGCCAGGTTCTCGTGCGTGAAGAGGTGGTAGAACATCGGCGCGGAGAACAGGTACAGGTTGGCGTGCCAGAGCTTCTCCTTGATGTCCCGCAGGAAGTCCGCCTCGGAGACGTTGGGGAGGTGGTAGGTGGCCCACCCGGCATACGACACCGGGGTGTGCAGCCAGGTCTTGCTCGCCAGCCCCGGGTGGTGCGGGATGTCGGTCTCGGTGAAGCGGGTGAAGGGGAACCGCTGCTCTGTGAGGGTGGTCGGCGGGCCGTTGCCCACGATGGTGGCGCCGCGGCCGCGGAAGGCCTGCATGAAGGCCAGCTTGAAGGGTTGGGCCGCCAGGTCGGGGGCGCCGGCCGGGCGCGGGACAGTCGCATTCGGGGGCAGCGCGTACGTGTGCGGGTCCGGGTGGGCGTAGTCGGCGTTGCCCTGGAAGTTGTTGGCGATCTCATCCCAGTACAGCCCGTCGGCACCGATCTCGTCCAGGATCATGCCGGGAACCTTCGCCAGTGTCTCCCGGCCCATCGTGTTGTCCAGCGTCGGGACGACGTTGGCGATGGGAAAGCCGAACTCCGAGCGCGCCTGGTAGTTGCGCGGCTTGCCGCCGGCGCGGAGGTAGAAGCTGTCGGCATACTTCTCGGCGATGCCCTCGCCCGACACCAACCAGCAGTCGTAGTAGATCAGGCACTGGATGCCCGGGCGCAGCCGGCGCAGCTTCTCACACGCGGCCTTCAGCCGCCGGCGGTAGTCCGCGTAGTAGTCCCCCGCCACGATGGGCCCGTGCCCGACGTTCTTGTCTCCCGCGATGAGCCGCTTGCGGTCCACCCAGCCCCCCTGCGACATCGTGACATTGATGTTGAGCCGATCCAGGTGCTCCTTGAGCCTGGCGTCGTCGTAGGCTACGATGGCGTCGGGCTCGAAGAAGTTGAAGCCGCCGGCGATGGGGTACGAGACACCCCAGTCGCGGCGGATCAGGTTCACGAGGTCGAAGACGCTGTCGGTGGCGGTGCAGTACACCGCCCAGGTCATGGTGTACTCGCCCTGCGGCGGCAGGCCGAACCAGTCGTCGCGCAGGCCCCCGGCCTGGCGCCCATCATCGAAGTACATCATCGCGTGCATGCGCAGCACATCATCATCGGCCACGATGCCCACTCCGACGCCATCGTGGGGCATGAAGAGATAGGGGCACTCGGGGCGGGTGTACTCCTCGAGGCTCGGGTCCTCAATGCCCCCGAAGTTGACCCGCTCGGAGCGGCCGCCGATCAGCCGCAGGTCGTGCTCGACACGGATGGCGACCGGGGCGTCGCCATGGTTGGTGTATGCATCGGTCACGAGCACGCGCCCGTCCCCGGCCTTCGCCACGGTGCGCACCACACTCCAGTTCCGCTCATTTCTGGCGAGGCGGAACCCGCCGCCCGCGACCGGCTCCGCGGCCGGGCCGGTCGCGGAATCCACCCAGCGCAGTGCCTTGTCCCGGACCGATCCCCAGCGCGACCGGAGGGCATACCGGTACTCGCCGTCGTCGAGGATCAGGTCACCATTCCACACGAGCAGGTCGAACCCACGCCAGCGCTGCTTGCCACACACGAACGGCCGCAGCCGCGGCTTGCGCTCCGGCTCGCCGGGCAGCACACCCGGCCCGTCCCGCCCCTCCAGCCGGAGATCACGGAATACCACCCCGAGATCGCAGCGCGCGTTGCGGGCAACATCCCGGTTGCCGGTGTGGGTGAAGATGAGGGTGTTCTCGCCGGGGCGCAGCAGGTCGCTGACATCCAGCGTGAAGTGGCAGGACTCGGGCCCATAGTAGGGCGTCGTGGCCAGCAGCTCGAAGCTCGGCGCATACGCCAGGCGCCATTGGCCCGTCGGCAGGTACCAGGTCAGCGACGGCGGGTCCGTCCAGGCGAACTTGTTGGGCTTGTTGACGAGCCGCATCTGCCGCCGGGGCGTCTTCAGGCCAACGGTCTGCCCGTTCAACTCGACCTTGAGCATGTTGGTGGAGCCGATGGTGGCGGGATTGTCGATGCGGGCGCGGAAGTTGAGCACGACGTGCCGGGGACCGGGCGACGCCTGCAGCACCCAACTCCTCTGTTGCTGCAGCTCCAGCCGCCAGTCATCAGGCGCGAGAGTCAGGCTCTGCCCGGGCTGGTCGGGCACCGACAGCACCTGGGCGTGTAGTGCGCTGCAGCACAGCAACGGCAGCAGCCGGGATAGGCAGACGGGGGCTGATCTCATGGCACACACACTCTCTCCCGTTGGTGTGAGAGGTCTTCGCGCCGGGTGCCCGAGGACCTCCTGGGGCGGACGGGGCGGCGATCCATCGCCAACGGAGTCGCCATGCCCGGGGTGAGGGCATGCCCCGATCTTCGGAGCAGGACGGGGGGCCGCAAGAGGGGAATGCCTCCGACCAACACGGGCAGTGCCGTCGGCACGAGGGCTGCCCGCCCGGATGGGGCTACCACATGAGCGCGATCCACAACCAGCAGGCTGTCGCCGGGGACGAGACCACCCTCTCCCGGGAGCGGGTCAGCACGTCGACTGTCTAGCTGTGCCTGGTACTGGCCGTCGTGGCGGTGCTGTGGGCCCGTGAGGCCGAGCTCATCGCCTTCGCCTGCCAGATCACCGAGGCCGTCCCGCCGATGACCGCGCTGGGGCTCCTGATTCTCCTCGTCATCGTCTCCCTGCTCGCCCGCGAGTTGGCCCGCCATTTCGGTGCGGACCGCATCGGCCCGCTCCTGGTGCGGCTGGGCCTCTCCGGCCCGCAGACGATGTACGTCTATGCCTTCATTACGGTCGCCACGATCGTCTTCTCGGTGGGCGGCATCCGCACGCTGCTGCCCGAGCTGACGACCATGACCTACTTCGCCGACCCCGGCAACGACTACGCGGCGGCCAACCTGACAATCAGCCCCTGGCTGCACGTGACGGACCCCGAGGCGGTGCGGCAGTTCTACGAGGGCCTCGACCGGCCCCCGGCCGAGGTGCGCTCCACCGTCCCCGGGCTGGGCCCCCTGATCGCGGCGGCCCTCAACTCCGCCGCCGTCACCCGCGCCGTGCCGTGGCGCTACTGGGTCGGGCCGCTGGCGCTGTGGGCGGGCGTGATCTTCGTGCTCTTCGTCACGATGCAGTGCCTCGCCGGCCTCCTCGAGCGCGAGTGGACCCTGTCCGAGCGCCTGCCCTACCCGCTGGTTGAGATCCCGCTCGGGATCACCGAGGCCCGCAGCTTCGGCGCCGTCCGCTTCCTCCACGATCCCGTCATGTGGATCGGCTTCCTCATCGGGTGCAGCTACGGACTGCATGAGATGATTGCCTCCACCACCCTGGCGTTCCCGCAGTGGGGGCGCTACTATCTGCTCGGGAAGCTCCTGACCGAGCGGCCCTGGAGCGCCGCCTCCGGCGGGGTCAATGTCTTCCTGATGCCGGAAGCCTACGGGCTGGCGTACTTCGCCTCCCAGGAAGTGCTCATCTCGACCGCCGTCAGTTGGCTGGGCTACATGGGCTTCGTGGTCCTGATGACGGCCTTCGGCGTGCCACTCCGGGGGCCGGTCTCCGGGGACGTCTCGCTGGGGTCGTTCGTCGGGTTCGTGGGCGCCGCGCTGTGGCTCGCCCGCAGACCACTGGGCGAGACCTTCGGCGCAGCACTGGGCCTGCGGCCGCGCACCGCCGAGCACGATGGCCTGCGCCTGTGGATGGCGCGGGGGGCGATGCTCGGGCTGCTCGTGCTCGCGGGGTTCATGGTCGCGATCGGCCTGCCGCTGCCCTATGCTCTCTTCTTTTTGGCGGTGTTCGTGATCTCGGCCATCGGCCATGCCCGGGTGCGGGCCATGGCCGGGGCCGCGACCCCGTGGCTGTTCCCCTACACCGCCATGACCGACGGCTTCGCGCGGCTGTTCGGCTCCCAGGCGATCGGGCCGGTCGGCGTCTTCCGCCCTTATGTCGCTACGTTCCACCTCAAGTGGATCGACCGTGGCTATGCCGCCTCCGCCCTCGCCGCCAATACAGAGAGCTACAACATGGCCCGCCGTGGCGGCCTCTTGCCCGGCGGCCTCAGCGCGCTGCTCGTGGCGGCCGTACCCGTCGGCATCGTCCTGGGCTTCTGGATGCACCTGAC
>CAZIWQ010000722.1:0-4310 GCA_964542355.1 uncultured Armatimonadia bacterium | reverse complement strand
CGGGGCCCACAGCCACACGGCGGTCAGTCCGCCGACGCGAGTGGGCAAGACGCTCGTGTGCCAGGCCGGCAGCTACGGGCGCGCGCTAGGGCAGCTTGACATGCGGGTGAGTAGGGGAGAGGTGGTCAAGTACCGGGGCTTCCTGCGGCCCATCGATGACCGCCTGGCGCCGGAGCCGGAGATCCCGCGCCTCGTTGACCGCTACGCCGGCAAGCTCGAGCAGCGGCTGCAGGAGGTGGTTGCGCAGACCACGGTCGCCCTCGACGGCGAGCGCGATGATGTGCGTAGCCACGAGACCAATCTGGCAGACCTCGTCACCGACCTGTATCGTGAGTATACGCGGGCCGACGTCTGCCTGGTGAATGGCGGCGGCATCCGGTCCTCGCTCCCGGTCGGCCCGATCACGGTCGGTGGCGTCCTGCGCGTGGCACCCTTCAACAACCTCATCGCAGTGAAGTCGGTAACCGGGGCTCAGCTCCGTCGCGCGCTGGAGTACTCAGCGGGGCTGGCGCGCCCGCATGCCGGGTTCGCCCAGGTCTCCGGCCTGACGCTGGTCATCGAGGGCTCGCGGCTGGCGGAAGTGAAGGTCGCCGGGCAGCCGCTCGATGACGCCAAGGTCTACTCACTGGCCGCCCCCGAGTTCCTGCTCGCCGGTGGCGACGGCTACAAGATGCTCACCGAGGGCACCGCCCCGAACTCGCTGGGCCTCACCGACACCACCATTCTGGTCGAGATGCTCCGGCGCAAAGGGCAGGTTAGGCCGGCCGTCGACGGCCGGATCACTATCCGCTGAGCAGACGCGCCCCAGGCGGTGTCATCCTGAGGAGCGCATGCGGCTTCGCAGAAGCCGCAGCGACGAAGGATCACATTGCGGATGTGGGCGCCTTCGACTGATGCTGATCCTTCGCCACAAGACCGCGTAGCGGTCTGGGCGTAGCGGTCTGGGCGTAGCGGTCTGGGCTCAGGATGACGGGCAGGCGGAACGACGCGAGAAGCAGCGGCGTCGAGACGCTCGACCTACGCGGCAACCGCCCCGCCGGTCCTACTCCGGCGGGGCGATGCGCACCTCGACCCGCACGACCTTCACCGGCTTGCCGTCGGCGGCGTTGACTCCGAGGCGGTCGACCCGATCGCCCGGCAGGGCATTTGCCGGGATGTCGTACGCGAGCCGCACAACGTTTTCGCCCGCAGCCGCACGGGAGCGGAAGGTGGTGGCGGCCGTGTTCACGAGAACCGTCGGCGGGGTGAGCTCGGCCCCCGCGGGCACGGTGATGTCCAGCTCGAGCGACGCGCGGCCGCCGGCAACCGGTGCCGGGCCGGTCGGGAGGTCGAACGCGAGGTGGGTACCCTCGGCCGGCAGCGGGGGATGGTATTTCTCGCCCGGGGCGAGGATGTCGCGCCAGGTGACGCTATGGCGGCGGGCGAGCTTCGTCAGCTCACCGAGGGACGACATCGCCCGCAGAGTCCGGCGGTAGCCCTCCTGGCCCCACGCCGGGCTGCTGGCGGTGCCGACGAAGTAGTTGAACAGGTAGACGGCATCGGCGCCGCCGGCGAGGACGGCGGTCGCAGCCCCCGCGGCCTGCTCGGGCGTGGTCGAATGCGCCGGGCTGTTCTGACAGGGCCGCAGCAAGGTCTCCAGGCCGCCGGCCAGCGTTGCCCCCGTCCCCTCCAGCAACTGACGCCACTTGCCAAGCGGCATGTCATACTCCAGCGTGGCCCAGCGCGGCGTCGCGACAACGAGGTCCACCAGCCCGAGCTTCGCCCAGCCAACTGCGTCCAGCCCCCACGCGACTGCCACCTCGGGATGCGAGGGCACGCGTACCCCCAGGCGGACCGGGTGCCCGCGGCGCGCGGCCGCGTCATCGACCAGCCGCCGCACGTCCTGGAGCCATGCCAACAGGATTCTGGCCCCCTCGGCCTCGGCGCCCTCGTGGAACAGGTACGGCTCACGCATGAAGTCGAGCTCCAGGCCGTCGATGTCGTAGCGCGCGAGGGTCTCGACGATGAGCGCGCGGTACATGTCACGGACCTCGGGGTGCGCATAGTCGAGCCCGCGCTGGTAGTAGCCCATGCTGCCGCCGCGATGGTATTGCGGGTCGCGCCACAGCTTCCCATGGAACGGGTGGTCGAGCCGGTCGTTGCAGTGCACATCGTTCATCCGCAGCGAGACCCATGGCGAGATGCCCCGCACGCGGCTGCGGGCGATCATCCGTGCCGGGTAGTCCACCCCCTGGTTGTCGACGGCCCACATGCTATGGACGAGCCGGCGCCACGCGGGGGCCTCGGCCGGTGCGATCGGCTTGAAGAAGGGCTGGTCGTCCGGACCGTTCGGGTCGTAGCCGTCCCAGAACGTTTCCCACACGCCGCTCTTGTAGTTGGTCTTGCGGGCATTGGTGTTGCACATCAGGACGGTGACCCCCGCCTCCGCCAGGACGTCGACATACTGGTCGATCACGGCTCCGCCGTCGACCCCCGCCTTGATCGTATGGGAGTAGAACAGGTCGGTGCAGTCCTGGTTGAAGATGGGGCCTTGCAGCTTGGGCATGGGTGGTCGCCTCGCTTCAGTCGGTTGACCGTCGGCCGCCTGCACGGCTCCGGCGAGGAGGCTGCAGGTCACGAGCATGGCGGTCAGCGTTGTCTGTGGCATGGTGCTCATGGCATGTCTCCCGATGCGTCTACTCAATAGTCGTCCGTGATCCCTCGGACGATCCGGACCCAGTCGCGGAGCAGCTCCGGCTTGCCGCCGACCGTCTGCACATCCTTGAGGTTCAGGTCGACGTGACAGCCCCGCATCCCCTCCATCGCCTCGCGGACGATGCGCTTGATCTTGTCGGGGTAGAAGCCGCAGCAGATCATGTCGGCGGGGTTGGGCCGCCACGAGATGATGTAGTCGGTGCCGATCTGCTCGGCGCAGCGGGCCGGGTCGGCTACGGGCGTCACCGAGAAGCGGCGCAGGTTGGGGACCTGCCGGAGCATGTCGATCTTGTGGGTCAGATCCTCGCAGCAGCCGTAGGCGGTGAGGCCGTAGTGCGCCATGATCGGGAGCTGGTACTGCAGGAGGAACTCGTCATGCATCCGCGGGCCGATCAGCGCGTACTCCTGGGCGGCGAAGAACGCCCACAGCTCGTTGCGCATCGCACCGTGGGTGTTGGGGCTCGGGTCGGCGAGCTCACGCGAGTAGCACATGGCCTGGCTGTTGTGGTTGGTGAGGCTGAAGTCGCCGGCCGCCTCGGCCTCGGCCTGGGCCTTGAGGATCCCGTCGCGCATGAACGCCAGGAGCTCATGCAACCACGCGGGGTTGTCGCTCATGTCCAGCATGATCTGGTCGAGGCCCCGCAGGTAGAACAGGTCGGTGGAGATGTCGGCATGCCACCCGGACCACGCCGGGGAGCGGTCCACGTTCACGGTCAGGATGTCGCCAACCGTGTCCTGGAGCTTGTCGACATTCGCGCGAGTAGCCTCCTCGTCGATAGTGTGCGTGGGCACGGTGAGCTTCTCGATGTCCTTGAGGTCCTTGATGAACGGGTCATTACGCCAGGCGCCACCGGGCCGGGTGGTGGGGATGCGGCCGTAGGGCACGCCCCAGATGCTGTGGGGAGGTGTGCCGACACTGGCGCGCACTGTCAGCCACGGCTCGATGATGGTGTCGTCCTGGAGCGACTGCCTGAAGATGGCCTGTTTGAGGGCCGTTTCGTACTGGTGGAAGAACGGGTCCTGGCACCTGGGGGTGGCCTCAGGGTGCTCGAACCAGGCGGCTTCCCACATGCACAGGATGAGGGGCCGGGTCTTGATGAAGCTGTTGTGCCGACGCCACAGCTCGCGGCGCGCGTTCTGGATCGGGTCGGCAGCGATCTCGGCGACGCGGGCGGCGAGGTCTCGGATGATCTGACGGTCGCGTTGGCTCTCCATGGCTACTCCTCTTGGTCTGTGGCGGGCCCCGGGTTGGGGGGCGGCGGCCGTCAGGGTGGCGCGCGACGCACACCGGCAGGGAGGCCATGAGACGGCCCGTCTGCCCTGTCGGGCAAACGGGCGGCACTTCGCTGCTCCTGACAGATTCCCTCCCGTGGCATTCCGGCGCCATTGTCGTGCCGCGTAGGTCGCGCGTCCCGCGCGACGCCGTGGCCGTGGTCGTCTGTAGGGCGCGTCCCGCCAGGCGGGATGGCGCGCCGCTGTGGCCGTGGTAGGAGCGGTCATCAGACCGCGAGCCGTTGTCGTCGCCGTTGGCGTCTGCCGTGGTAGGAGCGGTCACCAGACCGCGAGCCGTTGCCGTTGCCGTTGGCGTCTGCCGTGGTAGGAGCGGTCACCAGACC
>CAZIWQ010000721.1:0-4310 GCA_964542355.1 uncultured Armatimonadia bacterium | reverse complement strand
ACTCGCCGCCGTGATCCCGGTGGCGCGGTGGGCACGGCCCCGGCACAGCAAGCGCGGCGCCGGACCGGCACCCGGCCCGAGTCGACTCGCAGCGCATATCACTCGCGCCCGGCGCTACGGCGGGCTCCCGACAACCCGGCAGCGACCGCGAACGACAAGCAGGCGAGCATCATGGAACCCACCAAACTGGTGATTGTGGTCTACGAAGAGGGTATTCGCGACGATGTCATAGAGGTGCTCGAGCGCCAGGGCATCTCGTACTATACCCGGTGGGCCGACGTGCAGGGGGCGGGGGAGACCGGCCCCAAGCACGGCGACCCTATCTGGCCCGGGCTCAATGAGATCATGCTGCTCGCCGTGGGGGAGTCGGCCATCGCCCCGTTGGTCGCGGAGCTGCACGAGGTCCGTGACAGCTTTCCTGTCCGCCCCGGCTTGCGGTTCATTATCACCGATGCCGTGTTTATCTAGGGGTCCGGCCGCAACGGCCACTTCCGGCCGGCCCCCGAGGCACGGTGACCGGTGGAGTGCCCTTGTCGGCGGAGGACATCCTCACAGCGGCCGCGAACCCCTCCCTTCGCGGCCGTTGTGATTCCCGGCCGCGGTTGAGCGGCCTCCCGGGAGGTGAGGGGTATGCGCAAGGATCCGGATGATCAGCTCAGTCTCGACCTGGGGAGCATCCCTGAGCCGCCACCGCGTCCGCGCTCACGCCGCGTGCGCTTCGCCCCTCCGCCGGCTACCGATCGCGTGGCCCCGCCGCCCGTCGGGCCGGAGACCCCACCCCTGCTCCAGAACCCCGTCAAGGTTCGTTGCGGCTTCTGCGGGGAGCTCGTAACCATCATGGAGGACGCCGCCATCTGTCGCGCCTGTGGCGGCATCCTCACCCGGGGGCCAAGTGCCTAGTGCCAGCCGTCCACAAGCGAGGCGAGAGCCATGTCGGAACTCAGAGCCGCCCTGGTCACTGCTGACATCACGCCACCCGTGGGAGTGACGATGTCGGGCTACGGGGCCCGCGACCAACCGTCGGATCGCATCGAGACCCCGCTGACGGTGTCGGGACTGGTCGTGGCCGGTGAGGGCGGTTGTGCCGCGATCGCCTGCTGCGACCTGATCGGGCCGACCCCGGCGCTCGCGGCCGGGGTGCGTCAGCAGGTGGCGGCGGCGACAGGCCTGGCTGCCGATGACATCATGGTGTGCGCGAGCCACACCCACTGGGGTCCGGCGGTGCGCGATGAGAGCTACTATCCCCCTCACCTGCGCGCCTGCATCCTGCCCGAGTACCTCGCGCAGCTTACCCAGACAATCGCCGGAACGCTGGTGACGGCCTGGCGCGACCTGGCCCCGTGTTGCGCCGGGTGGGGCATCGGCCTGGCCGACGGGATCAGCTTCAACCGGCGGCCGGTGGGGGCCGACGGGAAGGTGGCGATGAACCTGGTGTTCCCGCCGGCGGCGGCGATGATCGCGGCGCGCGAGTGCCTGGCGCTGCGGCGTGAGTGGCGGCGCGGGGGTTTCGGGGGGCCTCGCCTGAGTCCGCCCCAGGAGGGCCTGCAGGGCCTGCGGGCCGGTGTCACCGACCCCGAGGTGCCCCTCCTGAAGCTGGTGACCCCCGAGGGCACGCCACTGGCAGGCCTCATCAACTTCGGCTGTCATCCCGTCGTCGGCGGGGAGGACAACTTCTACGCAATCTCCCCGGACTACCCGGGAGAGGCGCGGCGGGCGTTTGCGGGCGTGGTCGGCGGGCCACTGGCATTCTGCCTCGGCTGCGCCGGCGACCAGGTGCCGGCGTGGCGGGGCGGCAGCTCGCGCGTGCGCGTCGGGCGCTCGCTGGGTGCCGCCGCGGCTCGTGCCTGGTACCAGGTGCAGGACTGCAGCCCCGACGTGCCCGTCCGGACGGCGCGGCGCTCGGTCGTGCTGGGGGTCAAGCCGCTTCCCTCCGTGGCGGAGGCACAGCAGGCGCTCGCCGCGTGCGCTGATCCGGCGGGGACGGGAGCGGGCTTCGAGCGCCGTCAGCTCGACATGGCCCAGCGCTACGCCGACGGGCGGGGCATCGAGACCGAGATCTGGGCGGTGCGCATTGGCGACTGGGCGGCAGTGGGAATGCCGGGGGAGACCATGGCGGAGATTGGCCTGCGCATTAAGCAGCAGTCCCCGTTCGGTGCGACCGCGGTGATCACCCTGGCCGGCGACGCGATCGGCTACATCTCAACCGCCCACGCCCATCGCGAGGGGGGCTATGAGCCGACGTGGAGTGCGCCGGGGCCCGAGGCTGAGCAACAGGTTGTCGACACCGCACTGGAACTGCTACATTCCCTATGAAGGACCTCGGCCCGGCGACGACGAAATGGGAGCCAGGCCCGGGGCTTTGTGCGCCCGGGCATGCTCGCACGAGAGGGTGATTGACGATGAGACGAAAAACCACACTGATCGGCGCGGTGCTTGTGGTGATGGCCGGGGGCGCCGGGCATGCGACTGCGGAGCTGACGCTGTGGTCGGCTCCCGCCGCCGAGAAGGTGTTCCGCGACACTGCGCCCGGGACGATGCCGGCGAGCGGGCTGGAGCTGTCCTGCGCCGGCAACGAGACCGAGGCCGTGCAGCTCGTCGTCAGGCCGGCCGAGGACCTCGCGCAGGTCGCGCTGGCCGTCGGTCCGCTGACCGCGGCCGATGGGAGCGCGGCCCCCCTCCGGGTCACCGTGCTCGAGGTTCACTATGTCCCGGCGCCGGACACCGAGCAGAAGCTGTGGCCCGATCCGCTGCCCCCGCATGTGAGGCCCATCAACCTGGCGGCCAACCAGAACCAGCCGTTCTGGCTCAAGGTGTCCGTCCCGTCCTGGCTGGTGCCCGGCGAATATCGCGCGGCGGTCAGTCTCAGCGCGCGTGACGAGCGCATCGCCGAAGTCCCGCTCACCCTCACTGTGTATCCCTTCACCATCAGCCAGACCCCGCACGTGCGGACGGCGTTTGGCATCTGGTCGCCGGGCCTTGAGGCGCACCATCCGGTCACGCCGCAGCGCCAGGCCCAGAAGAACGTATATGCGCGTTACTACGAGATGCTGCTCGACCACCGCATCTCGGCCTATGACATCCCGTACGGGCTGACCGACCCGCGGGCCGTCAAGTATCTGCGCGACCCGCGCATGACCTCCTACGTGATCCCCTTCACCGAGGACCGGCAGGAGTTCGAGGCCACGCAACGCTATCTCGGCAAGCTCGGCGTGTTCACCCGGGGGATCTACTACCCCATCGATGAGCCGGTGTCGCGCGAGAGCTACAACACCCTCCGCGATCGGGCGACGTATATCCACGAGATGACCGGCGGGACCGGGAAGGTCTGCTCGCCATTCTTTCGCGGCCCGGACTTCGACAGCCGCAAGGACATCTTCGACTATGCCCCGAAGTGGCTCGACATCTGGTGCATCAACACCGGCTACTTCGGCCCGGAGCAGATGAAGAAGATGGAGGCGGCCGGCCGGCGCGGCGGCGAGCCGTGGTGGTATGTCTGCTGTGGCCCCGGCGCACCCCGGGCCAACTTCTTCGTCACGATGGAAGCCATGCGCCATCGCATGCTCATGTGGCAGATGTACAAGTACGGCATCCAGGGGCTGCTCTACTGGAGCACGACGTACTGGAACCCGAGCAGTACGAAGGATCCGTGGGTGGACATCGCGACGGTCAAGGACATCAACCCGAAGCTCTACGGCGACGGCTCACTGCTCTACCCGGGCACCCGGCTGGGGTTCAACGGGCCGGTGTCGTCGCAGCGCCTGGAGTGCATCCGCGACGGGCTCGAGGACCTGGAGTACCTGGTGTGCCTGGAGCGCATGCACGGGCGTGAGGCCGCGGATGAGTTCGTCAGCCGGCTGGTGACAGACATGGACAAGTACTCGGTGGACGCGGGCGAGCTCGCCGGCGTGCGGGACGAGATTGCGCAGAAGCTCGCGCCGCCCCCGCCGGCGGAGCTCGTGGCTCCGGCGCCGCCCCCGCCCGCGGCCGGTGTGACCGTCCCGATACCGTGACGCCCCACCTCGGGATGACATCACCCGGGCGCGCGCCGGCAACCGCGGCGGTCTAGAAGAGCGGCCGGAAAGTCGTTCTGAGGCCGCGACGCTACGCTCCGAGATTCGCAGAGGCCACTCACAGCCATCTTGGCGCTGGAGACCTGGCCGGAAGTGGCCTTCTCGGCCGGGTCTCCAGTGCCGTGGTAAGCATGACTCTGTGGGTCGCGGCCCGCACGCAGTTACCCACTGTTGGCCCTCGGGTTGGGCCGTTGGTCGTAGAGCCCCTGAAAGGGGCGCCATATTTTAGCCACGGGCGTG
>CAZIWQ010000720.1:0-4310 GCA_964542355.1 uncultured Armatimonadia bacterium | reverse complement strand
CCCGGCAGATGCCGGGGGCTGGGAGGTCCCGCAGGGCGGGACCATTCGTCCTTCGGACGACGGCAGGCCCGCCGGGGCGCTGAGGGGACGTAGCCAACGGGCGTCAGGTGGTGCCGTTTGTCGTCCGTGGACGCCTACCCCTCTCGCTGCCGGCCCGCGCCAGCGCACGCTTCTCCGTCGGGGGCCGCAAGCTGCGGCAGCTCCGGGCGGCCGCATGGCCGGCATGAGGTTACCCCGCCCTCACTGCAGCATGCGCAGCCCCAGGACACACAGGACGAAGATGACAACGCCGACGAACCACCAGATGACGGACCGCTTGAGACCGGCGGGCGAGACGCGTTCGGTCTGCACGTCAGCCAGGTACTTGAGGAACCCCATCGTCGTCACCTTCCGGGTCGCATGAGTAGGAGGGCACACGGAGTTAGTTCCCGCTGCGCCCGGAATCTTCCTGGTGTCACACCCACTCTACCGGTGCCGGAGTGTTGGTGTGCCACAGGGCGCACTCGGCCCGGACCGCGTAGAGGCGGGCATCGTACAGGCGAAGCTCCACTCGCACACGCCGACCTGCGAGCGCGCTCAAGTCGGCGTGCTCTTTCCAGCGCAGCTTCGCCGCGAGGTGGTCGCCGTTGAGCGGCACGCAGTCGGCGAAGTCATAGCCGGGGATGGCCTGGTAGCCCCCGAACGTCTCGTAGTCGACCACCCGCCCGATGACGTAGCCGTGCCGCTCGGTCTGCATGTTGAGGGTGATGCGCCCGCGCTGCGCGGGGCTGATCGCTCGCAGGTGCACCTCGCCGCAATCTCCGACCGGCTCCAGGTAGCAGAAGCCATCCTGGCGCAGCTCGTACTCCGCCGTCGGTGTCGTGACCGCCGGCATCCCGTGGTGCTGTGAGAAGCCGAGGGCGAGGATGAGCAGGCGCCCCGGCTCGCGGCGGAACTGGATCGGGTAGACGGATCCGCGCGGGCCCGGCTCGCCCGGCCGCGAACGCGCAATGAACGCCTCGCGCGTGGGGCGCAGCCAGTTGTCTCCGTCGTATGAGTACACGAGCTGTCCGTCTGTCTTGCCACTCATCTTGGCCCATCGCGGCTCGGCTTCGTCGTGTTGGGGTACGAGGTAGCGCTGCGCGACACCGATGAAGGTGCCCTCATGGTACATGGCGGGCATTGCGTAGAACTGCAGGCCGGCCGGATCGAGCGCGTCGGGATGGACGATGATGCGCGGGTCGCTCCACTGCTCCAGGTCCGGCGACGAGGTCATCGCCACGCGCCGGTCGCAGTTGCAGCGGCGGCAGAACGCCAGCCAGCGCCGGCCGCGCGGATCGTAGATGAGGTTGTTGAGCGTGTCCGAGCCATTCGAGACACGGTACCAGGCATGGCGCGCATCGGCGGTCCAGTGGAGGCCATCGGCCGAGCAGCCGACCAGTCCCGGCCCGCCCTCAATGCCACCCCCGCCGGTAGCCGTGCCGGTGAAGGGGAAGAGCAAGCGCTTGTAGCGACGCGCGGGGTCGCGCTCCCAGATATCGTCGAAGACCGGGCTGCACACATCGAAGCCGCCATACGGTGCCAACACGACCTGCGGGTCGAGCTGGCAGCCGGCCGGCTCCGGCCCGAGCAGCTCCAGCGTGCGTCGCGGCCCGGTGTGCCAGGTCAAGCCGTCGGTGCTCTCCTTGACGACCGGACGGTCGCTCTCGTAGCCGACGGTGGTCTCGTAGCACTCGCGGCCGGGGTGCCACAGCACGCGGGGCGGCCGGCCCGGGCTCTTCGGGGGGACGATCTCGCGGACGAAGCGCGGCTGGACGAGATGGCGGGCCACATCCACTCGCGCATCGAGGAACCAGTCATCGAGAAAGAGCATGAGCTTCATCATGTGCACCTCTACTCAGAGAACTGGAACGAGAACAGATCCGCGTCCTTGAGAGCCACCCGCAGCCGCACCGGCTTCCCCACCAGGCTGCTGACATCGCTCCCCCCGCGCCAGGCGACCACCCGCGCCAGCTCGTTGCCGTAGATGACCTCACTGTCGGCGATGGCAAAGCCGGCGAAGGCCTCGCCGCTCTCCTGGCACAGTGCGAACCGCAGGCTCCCCGCAGCCGAGGTGGCGTAGTTGATCTCCAGGTGTTTGCCCAGGAAGGTGAAGGGGCGGGAGAGCATCTGCCCGCCGCCGGCATCGGCAGAGAGGGAGGCGAAGCCGTCGGTGCGCACCACGTTGAGCACCAGCCGTGCTGACTTGTGCCGGTAGTGATCGGTCGTGTAGATGCCGATCTCGCGATCGTTGAGCGGCACGATGCCCCAGGCGACGTAGTTGTTGCGGTCGGTCCAGTTCTCCGCGTCCAGCGTCGGGCGCACAAAGCCCTCCCGCCAGCGCTCGAAGTGCAGCATGTCCCGGCTGCTCATCAGCAGGGCATCGTTCACGCCCGCATTGGGGTGACTGGCGACCTGCTTGCGGTTCTCCATCAGGCGGTTGGGGAAGCCCAGGTAGATGTGCGGGGCGCGGAAGTACGGGGTGATGGCATTGGTATACAGGTGCTCCCATGGCGCCTCGCCGTAGTCGAGGAACTGCGGCTCTGTCCAGGTCACGAAGTCGGGCGACGTGGACGTCATGATATCGCGGAAGCCGTTGCGCCCCGCGCGGTGGAACTCGACATACAGCTTGCGCAGCGGGTCATAGAAGGCGAGGTTCTGCGAGTCGAACGCGCCCTTGGTGATGACGGGCTCGTCGCGCAGCTTGCGCCAGCGATAGCCGTCAGCGGAGACGAAGGCGACGAGCTGGGCGTTGGGCCCGGCACTACCCAGGGCCTTGAAGCGCTGATCCGCCGGCGCGGCCGGGTTGCTGTCGAGGAATGGCGTGAAGTTGTGCGTCCCACCATCGAGCCAGACGATGCTGTTGTCCTTGCTGCCCTGCCACTCAAACAGCCCGAGCGTGGGGCGGGTGAAGTGCTCGCCATCATCGCTCTCGGCAACACACGCGGTCTGGTACTTGCCCTCGTTGTCGGAGCCACGGAAGTAGATCCGGATGCGGCCGTCCACGGGCATGACGGTGAAGTAGGCCGAGGTCTCGCCCTCCCACGGCTGGTTCAGCTCCAGCGCGATCGCCCGCCGCTGCGGGTGATGCAGACGGCGGCACGCGGTCCCGGACAGGCCGTCCACCAGGTAGCTATCGACGAACAGCTCCCGGCGTGAATCCAGCGCGACGGTCGGCTTGCTTCCTGGTGCCGCCTGTGGGATGCCGCCGCTGCCGGCCTCGCTACCCCCGGTCACGGTCATGCTGACATCGTCTGCCTCGAACATGCCGACATCTCCTATGTACGCGTAGATGCTGACTGACACAGTCGCTGCGTCGCGGGGCGCCACGGTCTCGGCCTCAACCGGCACCCACCCCGCCGTGGGCCCCGTCGCGCGCTGGAAGAGGTGATGGATGCGGCTGCCCCCGTCGTCGTAGAAGTTGAGATAGAGGCCGGGGGTGCACTTGCTCGCGGTGCGAAACCAGGCCCGGGCGACGTAGCGGCCATTCGGCCGACAGGGGATCGGGGACGACTCCAGATTGATGCCGGTCTTGGCGTCAGGGTCGCTGATGCGGGCGTAGTGTTGCCCCTCATGCCCGCCGTCCTCACCGATGGCTACATTCGGGGGCCCGGTCACACGCCAGCCGACGGGCTTGCCGTCGTGCAGATCCTCAAACCCGGGGTTGGTGACGAGGCTCTCCGCCGCTGGCGTAGAGACCGGCAAGGAAAGGGCAATGAGGACGGTCCACGCAGCGTGACGCATCGTGCAACTCCCTGTGCATACTCGGGCGACTCCCGGGGCTGGCACCCGGCGCATGGCCACCTCGCACCGGCGCCCCGGCACCGGGGACGCCCACCATCTGACACCCGGGTTCACCGTTGACAGCACTGGGACCTGCCCCTCGCAAGGGAGGGCGCCCTCGCGCCAGCGGTGAACTGGTCCCGATGGTAGGGCGACCCGGCTAGTGGCCCAACCGCATCGGCCGCCGCGAGGCGTGGCGCGCCCTCCGAACGGTGCCCGGCCGATAGCGGAGCCGAACCAGGGCTGTGCTACCGACCACCTCTACGCCGCCGGGAGAAGTGATCGCCGATGCGCCATGTCACCATCTACCAGGCCCCACCGGGCCGCAGTGCCATGTATGCCAGTCTGGTGGAGATGGGCGCCGATGAGTTGCTGTGTGCCTTCCGCACCAGCACCCTCGATGGCAGCGACCCCTGGACGAACCTCGACGACGCGATCGTGTGTCTGCGATCGACCGATGCGGGCGAGACGTGGGGGGAGCCGTGCTTCGTGTCACCCGGCGCCTACCC
>CAZIWQ010000719.1:0-4316 GCA_964542355.1 uncultured Armatimonadia bacterium | reverse complement strand
GACGAGATGCGGATCCTGACGCTCATCACGGCTGGCAGCCACCGCGACAGGTCAGGGCGACCGCCGCGCAGGGGAGTGAGCATCGATGTCGAAGCTGATCGTCAGCGCCACCATCGCCGGAGTGGTCCTGTGGGGCCCTGTCTGCTCGGCTCAACTCGTGTGTGGGACGCTCCCGGATCTCGCGGAGGGGGCGCCGGTCACCGTCTCCTCGGCGGTTGACAGCCCCACGGGCAAGTATGGCGCCCTGCGCATCACGGATGGAAACCCCGACTCGTGGTGGGCGGCGAGCAACGCCCGCCTGCCCCAGTGGCTGGAGATCCGGTTCGCCACGCCGCAACAGGTCGACACCGTGGTGCTCATCGGTGCCGCGAACCCGGCCCTCTACGCCAACCTCAAGCACATCCGCTGCAGCTTCTCAGAAGGTCGCGCGATCGAGCAGGACCTGCCGGACCACCCCGGCCCGTTCGTGATCCGCTGTGAGCCGCATGTCCTGACCTGGCTCAAGCTCGAGATCACGCAGACGCATGACCCGGCGAAGACATACGTCGGCGCGGCGCAGGTCAGCACCTACTACGATCCCCAGAAACGGGTGAAGGTGAAAGTGTCACCGCGTCAGTCGTGGCAGGCCATCGACCTGACCGAGAGGCCGCGCAGCGAGCATCCGTGCGTCTACGTCACGCCCGCGGACGTGGCGGCCGCCCGTGAGCGCATCAAGGCCGAGCCATGGGCTCGCGAGTATGCCGCGAGCGTGCTGGCGGCCGCCGACGCCGCCCTCCAGCGCCCGGAAGAGTGGTACCGCAAGCTCGTGCCGGCCCATGGCGCGTGCTTCGCGTACGGGTTCACCGGCTGTCCCATCTGTCGGGCCAGTTGGGGGACCTGGGGCGGGGCGCGCTGCACTTGGGATCACCCCGGGCACGTCACGTGCGGCAACGGCCACGTGCTGCCGGATGCACAGCACCCCGACCCCGGTACCGGCTACCGGGGTCCCGACGGGCGCATCCACTACTTCGTCGGCTCGTGGAACGCGTGGGTGACCGAGAAGCTCATCCACGAGTTTGCCGGCAACCTCGCCGTCGCCTACTCGCTCACCGGCGAGGAGAAGTACGCGGCCCGGGCGGCACTGGTTCTCGACCTGATCGCCGACCTGTACCCCAGTTGTGACAAGGGGTCGTGGGACTACCCCTCCAACCCACCCAGCGGGCGGCTGGCACGGCCGTGGTACCAGGTGGCCCGCGTACTGGTGCGCCTGGTCGACTTCTACGACCAGATCTACGCCTGCCCGGCGCTGGATCAGCCCTCGCTCACCCCCGGCCTGACCCGGCGGCAGAACATCGAGCGCAACATGATCGAGAACGGGGCCCGCTACTGCTACGAGCAGTCGCTGGCGGGGGGACTCAACAACGGGGAGGCCGACTACATCCGTGGCGCGCTCGCGGCCGGCTGCCTCCTCGGCATCGAGTCCTACGTGCGATGGGCCTATGACGGTCCGTATGGCATCCAGGCTCTCGTCCGCAACAACGTCTGCCGCGATGGGCGCTACTTCGAGACCTCGGTCATGTACGCCGACCACAGTCGCGAGCTGTACCTGACATTCGCCGATCCCTTGTGGAACTGGCGCAGCCCGCGCTTCCCGCACGGCATCAATGTCTACGAGGATCCGGTGTTCCGCTCGTTCTATCTGCTCCCGGCGCTCGCGATCGAGTGCGCCGGGCATTCCCCGCGCTTCGGCGACAGCGGGCCCGACACCTCGCGGCTATTCCCCTCCGCGGTGCTCGCCTCGCCCACTGATCAGCGGTTCGCGGAGGTGCTGTACGCGCGCGCTGCCGGTGCGGCACGTGAGGAGTTCGGTGCGCTGCTCTCGGTCCTGTCGGGCGGCCATGTCGTCCGCGCGCGAGCCGCGGGGGCGAATAAGGAGTGGCTCGTGTTCCACGCCGCCCCGCCACCCTCTGCAGAAGCCCGGCTGCCGCAGGCACTGGCGCGACGTGTGCACGAGACCAACTTCTTCGGCCAGAAAGGAGTCGCGATCCTGCGCGCGGGCCGTGGCGCACAGGCGCAGGCGGCCCTGGTGCGCTTCGGGCCCTCCCTCAACCACGGGCACCGCGATGACCTCAACCTCAACTACTATGCCGCGGGCTACGAGCTCACCTACGACCTGGGCTACAGCCTGGGCAGCACCCACACGCAGGTGGGCTGGGCCAGGCAGACCGCGGCCCACAACCTGGTGCTGGTCGATGAGAAGCCGCAGGGCCCGGACTCGGAGCGCGATGGCAGCGGCGGCAGCCTGCATCTCGTCGCCGGCCTGCCCGGGCTGCAGCTTGCCGATTGCTCCGCCGAACCCACCTACCAGTCGCTGGGCGTCTCCGAGTACCGCCGCTGCACCGCCCTCGTGGGTGAGGGGGAGGACAGCTATCTCCTCGACATCTTCCGCGTGAAGGGCGGCCACCAGCACGACTACGTGTTCCATGCGCTGTCCGACAAGGTCGACTTCGAGGGCGTGACGCCCGGCCCCGCCGCGGCGGGCTCCCTGGCCGGCCCGGACGTCCGCTGGGGCGAGCTCCAGGGCAACGACGGTGACATGATGGGCTTCCCCAACCGGCCGTACTGGTGCCCGCCGCCGGAGAATGGGTTCGGCTTCCTGATGGCCCCGCAACGCGCCCCCGCCGGCGACGGCTTCCGCGCGACCTGGCGGGAGATCGGGGGCCAGGACTGCCACCTGCGACTGAGCATGCTCCCCGAGCCGGACACCGAGCTCGTCACCTGCTGGGCACCGGGCATCTACCCGCAGCGCCAGGGCGCCTACGGGTCTCCGGGTGGCTTCCCGCGCACCCGCAGTATCCTGGCCCGTCGGCGCGGCACCGCCCCGCTCGCCAGCACCTACGTTGCGCTGTTGGAGCCGTACGGCGCGCGCGCGCCGCGTGGGGCCTATGACGCCGCCACGCTCGCCCAGATCGCCACTGCCACCGCCGGCGAAGTCAAGCCCGTCCCGACGGTGGGCGTCGTGCTGTTCAAGGCCACTGGACCGAATGACGAGATGCGGATGCCCCTCACGGTTCCCCGCGCCGGGAGGTACACGATCACCGCCGGGGTCTATGGCTCGCCGGCCTACGGTGTCGCCCAGCTCAGCATCGACGGCAAGCCGCGCCTGCCCCTGCTCAACGAGCCGGGGACGGTCCGCGAAGGCACCGGCGCGACAGTGCGCCTCGGGGACGCCGACCTCACCGCCGGCGAGCACACGTTCGCTGTCCGGGTCGTCACGCCCACTGCGGGCAACCACTGGATCGGGCTCCAGTTCATCGGCGTCGGCGAGGTGGGGGAGGGGGACGAGGACGGTCGGGCCAGGCCGTTCCTGACCACTGTGCAGCGCGTGCCCTGCGGAGGGGGAACTGTGGCCGTGCGCGTCGACCACACGTCCGGCCGCAGCGACTGTCTCATCTACCGCCCGGAGCCCGGTGAGAGCGTGACGTGCGGGGAGGGCGCTGCGGCTGTGGAGACGGACGGCCTGTTCGCGCGCGTTAGCTCCGGTGCCGGCCGTGTGAGCGCGCTCGCGGTCGTGGGCGGCACGCGGGTGGCCGCACCGGGTCTGGCGCTGTCAATGCCCCACGCCGGCTTCACCGGCACCGTCGACCGGATCGACTATCCCCGCAGCCGGCTGCACACCCCCGCACAGCTCCCGGCCGACGGCCGCCTGGTGGGGGAGCCCCTCTACCTCACCAATCCCGCCTATTCGCGTAACACCGTCTACCGGATCACGGGGATCACTGCGGAGGCGGACGGATCGACGATCGATCTGGGGCCGGCCTCACTCATCACCGGCTTCGCCGATCTCGATGACGATCCGGCGGATGCGCACACCCTCACCACGCTCAACCCGCACGAGTACAGCCGCGCGCTGGGGCGCCCGGACAGTGGGTTCTTCCATGGCAAGTTGCTCGCCGACGCCGAGCTCAAGCAGCAGACGACGATCCGCGCAACCCGTCACGGCCAACCGTTCCGGATCACGGTCGACAGCGCCGAGGGGTTCGCCGCCGGCCAACGTGTCTACTACCACGACGTGAGAGCCGGCGACAGCTTCCGCATCTCCGCCACGGCGACGCTTACCACGCGCCCGGACGGCACGCTGAGCGTGCAGAGCACCGATGACCTCACGGTGACGTGCCCGGGCGAACTGCAAGTCAGCGAGGGAGACACCTGGAAGCCGGTAGCCGGCAGGCGTCTCCCGTGGCGTGTCGGCGGGTGGATTGTGCGGCTCGTGCGGAAAGCGGGCACGGAAAGCTGATACGGAAAGCTGATAGCGACTAGCGAATGAGCTGATAGCC
>CAZIWQ010000718.1:2464-4316 GCA_964542355.1 uncultured Armatimonadia bacterium | reverse complement strand
TCGAAGCCGGTGCCGATGCCGTACTGGTGCCCGAAGGCAAGGCCGCCGAAGTCAAGCGCCTGGGGATCATCCAGACCATCGCTCCCGATGGTGACCTGCGGCCCGGCACGGATGTGCATACCGTCGACATCACCGGCAAGGATGCCGAGGAGCGGGCCCTGGTGCTCGGCCAGGCCGGGCGCGTCATCGTCCGCGCCACCGACTGGACCATCATCCCGCTCGAGAACCTGATCGCGCAGGGCGCCAGCGTCATCGCGCAGGTCGCCAATGCGACCGAGGCCCGCACCGCAGTCACCACGCTGGAGAGCGGCACGAGTGGCGTCCTGCTCGTCACGGACGACCCGCAGGAGGTCGCACGCACCGTCAGTGCGGTCAAGAGCGAGGCCGAGCTCGTTACCCTCGAGCCCGCGGTCGTGGTGGAGGTCAAGCCCGTCGGGATGGGCGACCGCGTCTGCATCGACACCTGCAGCAACATGGGCGTGGGCGAGGGCATGCTCGTCGGCAACAGCAGTGCCGCCCTGTTTCTCGTGCAGGCCGAGGCCGTGGAGAACCCCTATGTCGCCCCCCGCCCCTTCCGGGTCAATGCCGGCCCCGTGCACGCCTACGTGCGCGTCACGGGCGGCAAGACCCGCTACCTCTCCGAGCTGCGCAGCGGCGACGAGGCCCTCGTCGTCAATCACGAGGGGAAGACGCGCGCCACGACCATCGGCCGCACCAAGACCGAGCGCCGCCCGCTCCTGCTCGTGCGCGCCGAGGCCGCCGGGAACGAGATCTCCGCAATTGTGCAGAACGCCGAGACCATCCGTCTGGTCACCCCCGCGGGGGAGCCCCTGAGCGTCGTCGACCTGCTGCCGGGGTGCGAGGTCATGGTCCTGCTCGAGTCGGCCGGCCGGCACTTCGGGGTCAAGATCGACGAGACCATCCAGGAACAGTAGCGAGGCTTGCGGAACGGCCGCTTGAGGTGACAGGCCCCGGGCCACTGTCATCCTGAGGAGCGCGAGCGGCTTCACAGAATCCGCCGCGACGAAGAATGACCTGTGCCTGCGGCGGCCACAGCCCGGCGGCTTGCGGGGGTGACCCATGGCCACGACGACGATCCGGCTGGGCGGCATGCACTGTGCGGGGTGCGCCCACAGCATCGAGCAGGCCCTGCGCGGCAGCGACGGAGTGCGCGCGGCGAACGTCAACTTCGCCGCCGAGGCGGCGCGCATCGAGTTCGACGAGGCGCGCACCTCGCCCGCCGAGCTCATCACCGTCGTCGCGGACGCCGGCTACGAGGCCTGGCTGCCGGAGGCCCTCGACCGGCCCGGCGAGGAGCTCAAGCGTGCCTCCGACCTCGCCGCCCAGTGGCGGCTGTTCCTCCTCGGTGCCGTCCTCACCCTCGCCATCCACGGCGTGATGCTGCTCCAGCACTCCCCGGCAGCCTCCTACGAGCTGCTCGTCCTGGGGACCACGGTTCAGCTCGTGCTCGGGTGGCAGTTCTACCAGAACAGCATCGCCGCGCTCCGGCGCCTGACTACGAACATGGACGTGCTGATCGCCCTCGGGTCCTCGGCGGCCTTCGGCTACAGCGTAGCGCTGGTCGTGGCTGCGCCCGGGACGCACACCTACTTCGACACCTCCGCGATGATCCTCACCCTGATCACCCTGGGGCGGTACCTGGAGCTCCGGGCGCGCGGCCAGACGTCGGCGGCCCTGCTGGCCCTGCTGGACCACGTGCCACAGACTGCGCGCGTCGTGCGCGACGGAGGTGAGGTCGAGGTCCCGGCGCGTGAGCTGAGCGTCGGTGACGAGTTCATCGTCCGCCCGGGCGAGCAGATCGCCACCGACGGCATCGTTGTGAGCGGGGCCT
>CAZIWQ010000718.1:991-2454 GCA_964542355.1 uncultured Armatimonadia bacterium | reverse complement strand
CGCGGTCGATGAAGCGCTGATCACCGGCGAGAGTGTCCCGGTGGCGCGCGGGGTGGGCGACGCGGTGATCGGTGGCACGCTCAACCGCGAGGGGACCCTGCGGGTGCGCGCCACCCAGGTCGGCGCGGCGACCGCCCTCCAGCAGATCGTGGCCCTCGTCACCGAGGCCCAGGGCGGCAAGCCCCCGATCCAGCTCCTGGCCGACCGAGTGTCGGCCGTGTTCGTCCCCGCCATCATCGGCCTCGCCGGCTTCACCTTCGTCGCGTGGGGTGTCGCGGGGCCCGGGGCGGACCCGTGGACTGCGGCCCTGCTGCATGCCACCGCCGTCGTGCTCATCGCCTGTCCGTGTGCCCTGGGCCTGGCGACCCCGACGGCGGTGATGGTCGGCACGGGCCTGGGGGCCCGTCACGGCATCCTGATCCGCGACGCCACCGCGCTGGAGGCCCTCGGGCGGCTCGACGTCCTGTTGGTCGACAAGACCGGCACGCTCACGCTCGGCACTCCCACGGTCGCCGACGTCGTGCCTGCCGCCGGGGTGAACGAGACCGAGCTACGCCGAGTGGCTGCCGCGGCCGAGAGCCCCTCCGAGCATCCGCTGGCGCGTGCGATCGTCCGGGCCTGGCCTGCCGCGCCCGCCGCGGTGAGTGACTTCGTGGCGATCGTGGGACGGGGGGTGGAGTGTCGGCTGGAGGGGCACACGGTCCTCGTTGGCAGCACGGGCCTGCTGCAGGAGCGTGGGGTGGACCTGTCGGCACTGGAGGCTGACCGCGCACGACTGGAGGGGGAGGGCAAGACCGTCTCCGGTGTCGCCATCGAGGGCCGGCTTCAGGGGCTCATCGCGCTCCTGGACACCGTCCGGCCGGAGGCCGCCGCTGTCGTCGCCGCGTTGGGGGCCCTCGGGCTGGAGACGATCATGGTAACCGGCGACAACGCGCCGACCGCCCGTGCCATCGCCGCCCGCGCGGGCATCGCCACCGTGCTCGCCGGGCTGTCGCCGGCGGAGAAGGAGGCCCGCGTCGCCGAGCTCCAGGCCCGGGGCCGTCGCGTCGGGATGGTGGGCGATGGCATCAACGACGCCCCCGCCCTCGCCCGGGCCGACGTCGGCATCGCCATCGGCACCGGCACCGACGTCGCCATCCAGGCCGGCCAGGTCACCCTGATGGGTACCGATCTCGCCGCGGTCCTCCGCGCAGTCATCCTCGGCCGCCGGACCCTCCAGCACATCCGCCAGAACCTCGTGCTCGCCTTCGCCTACAACGTCGCGGCCATTCCGCTGGCCGCGCTGGGCCTCCTGAGCCCGGTGATCGCCGCCGCGGCGATGGCCGCCTCCTCGATCTCTGTCGTCACCAACTCCCTGCGGCTGCGCCGTGCGCGGCTGGAGAGCGGCTGACTCCTTCCACACACCGCAACACCGCAACACCGCAACACCGCAACACCGCAACACCGCAACACCGCAACACCGC
>CAZIWQ010000718.1:0-891 GCA_964542355.1 uncultured Armatimonadia bacterium | reverse complement strand
ATGAGCGTCTTGGGGCTCTGCCCCAAACCCCGCTGGGGCCGCAGGCCCCAGACCCCAGCTTGCGCCCCCTGGCGGCGCGCAGACAGCGCGCGCCGCCAGGGGGCGTCTGGGTGCCCGTGTTCCCACTCGATGTCCGCACTTAGCAGACCGTCTCCCCGGGAACTACCCCTGCGCTAAAGGTGTTTGATAGCATAACGCTCATAGTGGCCATGGCGGGTATCTAGACCCATGGCGACGAGCCCCGCACCCCCTGCCGGGCAGACCCGGGCACCACTGAGGGGCGTTACAGGACACACACCGATTGCGTGCCAGTCATTGGAAGGGAGATGGCAGCTATGTCGCTCATTCGCTGGCGAAGGCCGAATACCGTTCCCACGGTGCTTGAAGAGATGGACCGGGCGTTTGACCGCCTGTTCCGCTACCCGATCATGCGCGCCCTGGAGGGCGCGGACGCTGACTATGGTCCCGCCGTCGACATCTACGAAACCGAAGCCGAGCTCGTCGTCAAGGCCGAGCTGCCGGGCGTGAAGAAGGAAGACATCGACCTGACAGTCGACGAGGAGCGGCTTGTCCTGCGCGGTGAGAGCAAGCAGCAGACTGAGGTGGATGAGCATGGCTATCACCGCCGCGAGCTGCGCTACGGACAGTTCCGCCGCGTCGTCCCACTGCCCACTGCGGTCAAGCGGGAGGAGATCACGGCGGCGTTTGAGAACGGGGTCCTGACGATCCGGGCGCCGAAGGCGGAGGAGCCGGAGAAGGGGAAGAAGGTCGAGATCAAGTAGAACGGCCGGCACTTGGCATTCGGCACTTGGCATTCGGCGCACGGCGTGAACGGCACGGAACGGCCGGCACTTGGCATTCGGCGCACGGCGTAGAAGGCATCTGGCCTCC
>CAZIWQ010000717.1:0-4317 GCA_964542355.1 uncultured Armatimonadia bacterium | reverse complement strand
CGCAGTCGGTCAGGCCGCTCAGGCGAACCCGCCGCTCACGATCTTGTCAGCGACGGCGCGCGAGTCGACCTGGTACGTCCCGCTGGCGATCTGGCTCTTGAGCTCGGCAACGCGGTCCTGACGGATGTCGGGTACCTGCGCGAGCGCGCGCTGGGCCGTGAGGACGTCCTGGGCGAGGGGACTCAGAACGGCCTCATCGGCACGCGCCCCCTGTGCTGCGGATACCTGTGACCCACGGCCCTGCACACCGTCGGCCTGCTGCCTCTCAACGCGGTCCGCCGCCGTGCCCCCGGCGACTCGTGTCAGATTTGGGTCGATTCTCAATATGCTCGCACCTCCGGTTAGGGCCCCCCCAAAGGGTTGGTTCGTCTAGCGCCCTTCAGTAGTGTTATCGGCCCCGGGGGCATTCCCTTGAGGCTCAGGCCGAGATCGGGCTGATGATGTTACGGCATCGATCCCCGGATCCTGTCTCTCTCTGTGGCTGGCAGAGGGCCTACCAACAAGAACGAGAAGCCGTGTGCTTCCCAGTAGGTGGCTCGTCGACCGCTGTCGAGTGGCTTGGGCAGGCGCAGACACTGGAAGATCGAGAAGGTATCTACACCATTCACGAACTGGAGCCACAGGGCATTCCGACCGGAGTGCTGTGTGATCCCCACCTGCTCGCTGTGGAGGGCATAGCCGCGTGGCAGGTAGCGGGGCAGCACGGCGCGGAAGCCGATCCGCTTCTCGGCCGCGGCGAGCGACATCCGCTGTGCACGGGCGATCTTGCGTACGTTGCAGCCGGCCGGCGGCGAGAACTTGAACAGCGCGGAGTCGATGCGGCGGGTGAAGTCGACATTCGTCATCGCCCCGCTCATCATGATCTGTCCGCCTGGATCGTAGCGCGCCCACTTTAGCTCCACATGGGTATGGAAGTCAACCCAGACTTTCTTGCGGGTCTGGCGGCCGTCGGGCGGACTCACCGTGATAACATGGCAGCGACGGCCCGCAATCGTCTCCTCGCCCACCCGGGCGGCATACAGCGTCCGCTGTACGAGCCGGAGCGCCCCAAGCTTATGGCGCTCGACCTGGGCCACCGGGAGCAACTCGCGCTGACGCGCGACGTTCTGGCGGGGGTGGTACTCCCACTCAGTGGTGCCATTGCTGACGATGAGCCGCCCGGACTCCGTGGACGGCGCCACCACCTCCACGCGCTGACGATTGCCGCTGGCGTGGATCACCTTCTGCACATGGCTGCGCGGATTGTTGCCGTCGCGGTAGACGCGGATCTCCACCGTGGCCGAGTAGGGGACACGCGAGTCGGCGTAGATGGATTTCTCGAGGATGCTGAGGGCGCTCTCGGCAGCCGCACACCAGGGCGTGGCAACCAGCAGTGCCACGCCGATGATGCGCGTGAATGCCGGCCGGAAGTAGCCCTCACAGCCCGTCGCGACAGCGCACCGGGGCGCTGTCGACGGCGGGGCGCGGCGGGTCACAGCGGTCGGCCTCAGGGGGTTCGTCAATCTGGCGGTGAAGGCCTCAAGCGTGCACGGTTGCATTGTGTATCAGACTCGCGGTCGATGGCTGCGGCGCCACCTCGCGCCTCCCGAGACTCGTCAGTACGACACCAGTCGCATTCCGTCACCGTCGGACAGCGGCTGCATGGCGGCGGCGCCCTGGTGACGTGCAATCAGCTCATCGACGAACTCCTTGTCGACCTGGATGACCTGCCCGCCGGCCCGGCTCGCGACCGTGACCGTCGGTGCGGGCATTCCGGGCAGATTCAGACGGTCGTGTCCCAGCCACATGCCGGCCGAGGCCAGCATGAGCACCAGCGCGGCTGCCGCCATCGCCTGGCGCATTGAGACAAGCGGCGCCGGTGCCCGTAGGACGCCGAACAGGGTCTCATACCAGGGGGCATGCGCCGGGTGCCTCTCCGCCTGCACGCGCGCCATCACCGAGGCCGAGAAGCCCTCCGGTGCCGGTTGCGCGGCCAGCATCCGGAGCAGATCCGCCGTCGCGTCCGCCTCCGCGCGGAAGCGGGCACACGACTCGCAGCGCAATTCGTGTGCCGCCAGCCACTCGAGCTGGGATTCAGTCCGCTCCGCGATCCGCGTCGTCAGTACTAGCTGCTTGTGAATGCGACAGTCCATGGTCCCGTCTCCTACTCATACTCAGCGCTGCGACCGGACCCGGTCGCACGCATCGGTACGGCTCTCTATCGGCTTTCCCTGCACTTGCCACTCACAACACAACGCGATCTTGCAGCAACTCCTTGAGTTGCGCCCGGGCATTGAACAGCCGGCTCTTCACCGTGCCCAGTGGGCATCCCAGAACCTCGGCGATCTCCTGGTAGCTCATGCCCTGTAGATCGTACATCACCAACACGGCGCGCAGGCGCGGCGATACCCTGGCAACGGCCCGCTGCACTTCGGCCTGGATCGCCGAGCTGGCGGCCAACTCGTCCGGCCCGCGCCGGTCGTCCGGCAGATCGCGAGCCATCATCCCCTCGTCCGTATCCAGGGGGGCATCAAGCGAGATGCCACCGTCCTGACGGCGCCGCTGGCGTCGAACCGAGTCGATCACCAGGTTGTTGGCTATGCGGTACAGCCACGTCTGGAAGCTCGATGCACCACGGAACCGGGGGAGTGACTGGAAGGCTCGCAGAAACGTATCTTGCGCGATATCCTCCGCCTCGGCCGGATCATGGATCATCCGTGATACAAAGCTGAAGATCTTGTCCTTGTACAGCTCCACGAGGGACTCAAAGGCTCTGCCGTCGCCATTGCGCGCGCGCTCGACAAGCTCGGCGGTCGCCACACCGGCTGTAGTGGGATGCTTCGTCATTGTAGACGCTGCCCTGGGCGTGGTGTTCATTCAGAACCGTAGCTGCCCGGCGGTCTGCTCACCCGGCGCCGCATCTGTCGCCGGCTCCCGGCCCGGACCGAGGTAGATCGCTCGTTGGTACGAGCGGTGGTACTCCGACCAGTTGGCCCCGCCGCCCCTGTTGGCCGCAATCACCTGCTTGAACCCCTGGACGCGCGCATCAAGGTTGTCGGCGTAGTGCAGGGCACTGGCCTCCATCGTGGCAGGGACAACCGGCGCCCCCCACTCCCGTTCGCCATGGTGGCTCAGCAGCATATGCGACAGCAAGTTCGCCATCGGCTCGGGGAATCCCTTGAGCTGCGCGATCCGCGCGGTCACCATCCGATCCCCCAGCACTGTGTGTCCGACAAAGTGCCCGAGGTCAGTATAGTCGACGGCGACCGCGCCCCCGAGTTCCTCCAGCTTGCCGATGTCGTGCAGCAGGCCGCCGGCAACCAGCAAGTCCCGGTCGAGCTCCGGGTGGAGCTGTGCGACGCACTTGAGGATCTCCACCACCGACAGCGTGTGCTCTAGCAGCCCGCCAACATAGGAATGATGCAGCGACTTGGCCCCGAACGCCTCGACCAGCCGCCCGCAGAACTCCTCATCCCCGAGGAACAGGTCAAGCAGCGCCCGCAAGTGCGGGTTGCTCACTTCCGCGACTGTCGCCGCCAGCGCGGCGAGGAGCTCCTCGCGCGACCGGGATGACCGCGGCAGCAAGTCATCCGGGTCGAAGCTGTCGGGCGCGGCCGCCACCAGGTCCGCCACGATCAACTGCAGTTGCCCCTGGTACTCCTCCACCCGCCCGGTGACGAGGACGACATCGCCCACGGCCGCTCGCTCCGCAAGCTGCTCGGCGTTGTCCCACGCCCGTCCCTTGATCTCGCCGCTGCGGTCCCCCAGCGTCAGGTTGAGGAACTTCCCCGGCTTGTTGCGGAACGGTACCATCGCCTGCTCTCTGACGACGAACACCGCCTGCACTCGCGTCTGGACGGCGAGATCGGCAACGAACTGCTTCTCCATGTGGCATCCTCTCTAGAGGAGCGGCCGGAAGGCCGTTCGGAGGCCGCGAAGCCACGCCAGAATGGCTCTGGAGCGCACTCCGTCGGCCGTTACGCCTCGGGGGCGGCCGGAGGGGGCCTCATCCGGCCGGATCCCCGGGGCGCAGGTTCAGGACATGGGCGGCGCACTCTCGCGGATCTCGCTTCCGTCGGGCGCCAGCCGGATACAGCCGAACTCGACAACCGGCGCCCCCTCGGCCTGCGGGGGGCACAGCGCGATCATGTCCCCGCCGGAGTAGTCGAGAGTATGGAGCAGACCCAGACACAGGCCGCGCCCGGCGGCGTCGGAGAAACACAGCAGCGTCCCCTTGAGCTGTGCCGCCTGCGCCGGGCTGCGCCCATACAACTCCGCGGGGGGGCGGTGACGCTGTCGCCGTCCCTCCGCGGCAATCCGCCGCAGGTTGCTGTCTGC
>CAZIWQ010000716.1:0-4317 GCA_964542355.1 uncultured Armatimonadia bacterium | reverse complement strand
GCCACGCGAGGGGCCACCCCGCGAGGGGCCGCCGCGTGAGGGGCCACCCCGCGAAGGCCCGCCGCCCGACGACCTGCCGCCACTGCGCTCGCCACCGCCACGGTCCCCGCCACCCGGCGGTCGCGGCAGCAGCTCCTTGCGGCTCACTCGCACCTTGCCCTCGTCATCCACCTCAATGACTTTGACCTCCATCTGATCGCCCACGCGGGCGACATCCTCGGTCTTGTTCACGTGCTCCCACGCCAGATGGGAGATATGGCATAGTGCCTCGCGTCCCGGAATCAGCTCCACGAACGCGCCGAACGGCGTCGTGCTCGTGACACGCCCCGTGAAGACCTCGCCGGGGGCGATCTCGCGCGTCATGTCGGCGATGACCTGGCGGGCGGCAGCGGTCTTCTCGACATCCGTGCCGTAGACGTAGACCGTCCCGGTGTCGTCGATGTCAACCTGCACGGAGTACTCGTCCTGGATCTTGCGGACGTTCTTGCCTCCGGGGCCGATGACCATGCCGATCTTGTCGGTGGGGATGGTGATGGTATACATGCGCGGCGCGTACTTGGACAGCTCAGTGTTGGGGTAGGGGATCGTCTCGGCCATGATGTCGAGGATCGACAGCCGGGCCTCGCGGGCCAGCTCCAGCGCCGCGAAGCATACCGGGAGCGGGATGGCCTGCAGCTTGGTGTCCACCTGAATGGCATTGACCCCCGCGCGGGTGCCGGCGACCTTGAAGTCCATGTGACCGAGGAAGTCCTCGATCGCCTGCATGTCGACGAAGGCCCGGAAGTGATCCAGATCCTTGTAGACGAGGCCGATCGAGATGCCGGCGACCGGCGCCTTGAGCGGCACCCCGGCGTCCATCAAGGACAGCGTGGTGGCGCAGGCGCTGGCCATCGAAGTGGAGGCGTCGCCCCCGAGGACCTCGGACACGCAGCGGATCGTGTAGGGGAACTCGTCGGCCTCGGGCAGGACATACTCGATGGCCTTGCCGGCGAGGGCGCCGTGACCGACCTCACGCCGCCCCGGCGCGCGCAGGGCGCGCACCTCGCCCGTGCACAGCGGGGAGAAGTTGTAGTGATGCATGAAGCGACTGTACTCTTCCTCATCCAGCGTGCGCACCAGGCGCTGGTCCCGTGACGCGCCCAGCGTGGTGGCGGTGAGCACCTGCGTGTCGCCGCGGGTGAACAGGCCCGAGCCGTGGACGCGGGGCAGCAGTGCCACGTCGCACTCGATGTCGCGCACCTGGTTGAAGGCCCGCCCGTCGACGCGGCGGTCTTCGTCAATCACGATCGACTGGAGCCGCTTCTTCTGGATGCTCTCGAACACGTAGTCGATGTCGGCTTTCTTGCCCTGCAGCTCCTCGGGCAGCGCCGCCACGACCTCCTTGCGGATCGCCGCGGCCTCGCGACTGCGGTCCGCCTTCACGTTGATCTCGACGGTAGCGCCAATCCGGTCGCCGAACTGCGAGTTCATCAACTCAACGATCGCCGCGTCGGGTGCCCACAGCGGGAAGTCGGCCTTGGGCTTGCCGCAGACTGTGCGCAACTCCTCGATCGCGTCGAGTACCGGCTGCGCGGCGTCGAAGGCGAGCTGCATGGCCTCGGAAAGCTGCTGCTCCGACGCCTGGTCGCCCTCCATCTCAATCTCCACCAGCCCCTCCCGGGTCGCCGCGACCAGCAGGTTGAACTTGCCCTCCGACAACTGGTCGAATGAGGGGTTCACGACGAACTCGCCGTCGACACGACCCACTTGCACGGCCGCGAAGGGACCCGCAAACGGGATGCGCGAGATGTGGAGGGCGGCACTGCCACCGATCATGGAGACCACGCCGACCGCGCACGTCGACTCGACCGACAGCGGGTTGACGATGACCTGGACATCGTTGCGCAGGCCTTCGGGGAGCAGCGGGCGGATCGGGCGATCCACCGACCGACCGACGATGACGGCCTCATCCGAGGGCTTGCCTTCGCGCTTGAAGAACCCGCCGGGGATGCGTCCCATGGCATACATCTTCTCCTCGAAGTCCACGCGCAGAGGCAGGAACGGCAGCTCGGTGGGTTCGTCGGTAACGTTGGCCGTGACGAGCACGACGGTGTCTCCGTACGTGACGACCACGGCGGCGTCGGACTGCTTTGCCAGCTTCCCGACCTCGAAGGTCAGTTCGCGACCGGCAAAGTCACAGCTCACTCTGTGTAGCATGTATGGGGTCCTCCTGGGACCAGTCAGCCGAGGAACGGGGTGAACTGCGAGGAAGCAGGAAAAACAGGGGGTGATGCCCGTGCGACCACGGGAGTGCCTCGACGCCGCGTGGGGCGGCGATCCGCCGCGAGCCCCGGGGCCATACCATCCCGGGCGCCCCGACACGCACCACGGGGGGCGTCTGGTCTGGCGGGTCGCCGTCGGTCAGACGACCCCGTCAGGCCGGCACACAAACAAACGCCCAGGCAGCAAGGCCCGGGCGCAGGTAGATGGTCCTTCGGGTTCCCGCCACCGGAGCACTCACATACGTGCCACTGCCAGACCCGTGGCGGTCCAACTGGTGCCCACTCAGCCCCTGCTTTTCCTGATTCCCCGTCGTCTGCCTCGTCCTCTCTGACCGTTGGTGGGGGCGAACGCGCCCCGGTATGGCAGCCTGCGCAGGCGCTGGTCGCCTGCGCAGGGGACGGCCCAGAGCCGCTCGGCTAGCGGCGGATTCCCAGATCTGCGATCAAGGTGCGGTAGCGCGTGACGTCCTTGTTGCGCAGGTAGTTGAGAAGCCGCCGGCGCTGACCAACCATCTTCAAGAGCCCACGGCGCGAATGGTGGTCCTTACGGTGCTTCTGCAGATGCTCGGTCAGATACTGGATCCGGCCGGTCAGCAGGGCGACTTGCACCTCAGGCGAACCCGTATCGCTCCCGTGCTGCTTGTACTTCTCGATGATCTCGGACTTGTCACCGGTTGTCAACGCCATCAAGCCCACCTCTTTCTCCTTACAGCCGCCGGGAGGGTGGTGCTCCCGCGACCGCCGGCGCACCCGCATAACCGTGTGCCTCTGACCGAGTCGCTCGTCGGATGTACGAAGCGCCCAGTGAGAGGTCTTGCGCCAATGCCAGGATGATACCATACGCCGACCGGCGTGTAAAGCAACGCTCCCGGACGCAGGGAGCGCTGCGCCGGTGGCGAACCTTCCCTCGGCTGCCACCACAGGGCGACCGGGCGCTCGGAGCGCGGGACCATGCCAGGCTGCGCCGCGCGCCCAGACCCGTGGCAGCCATCGCCCGCCTCGAAGAGCGGCCCAAAAGCCGGTTTGAGGCCGGAAGCTACGCCAGAATGGGCCGGGAGGGCACTCAGCCGGCCGCTACGCCTCGGGGGCCGGCCGGATGCGGCCTTTTCGGCCGGACCCCCCCGGGAGCGCTACCATGGGTGACCGCGCCTTCCCATCAGACCGATCCTTCGCCGTCCCGCGGTGCGGGACGGGCGCCCGCGACAGCCGGGCGGAACGACACGCCAGACCGCGGCGTCGTTGCGCCCTCGCCACGGCCGTGCCGGCGGCCCTGCTCGCCGTGTCCTCCCTCGCCGCGGTGGCCGATCCCCCGCCCCTCACCGACCCGCGGCAGGACCTCCACTTCGCCAACCCACAGCTCCGCGCCCTGATGGGCTGGGTCAGCTTCCGGCTGAGTTTTGACAGCCAGTCGCTGGTGCCGGACATGGCTGCGGGCGAGGCGCGGGTCACCCCCCATGGCACCCCTCGCTTCGCCCCCGGCATCCGCGGCTCCGCCCTCGTCGCCGGTGGTGATAGCGGACAGGGCCTCTACACGCGCGGCCCCAACGCCCCCCTCGAGCTGCGAGGCGCACTGTCGCTGTGGGTCTGCCCCCTGGCGTGGACGCACCAGAACGGCGGCAACACCACACTCGTGATGACATCCAACTCCAGCTTCTACATCCAGCGCCAGGGCCCGATGCACAACGCCGAGGGCGTCGTCACGCGCCAGGAAGGGCTGCAGTACCTGATGCTGTCCAAGACCACGGGCAACCAGTGCCTGATGGTCGGGACGAACGACTGGCCCACCGGCAAGTGGCGCTTCGTCGTGGCCAACTGGGACTGGCCGACGATGTCGCTATCGCTCGATGGCGGCGAATTCCGGAGCGTATCGGCGAAGCAGCCTCCTGCCCCCGCCGACTTTGGCGCGCTGATCGTGGGGGCCCGGGGCGGCGAGACCGCGCTCCTCGACGAGGTCACCATCTACCGGCGCCCCCTGACGCTGGACGAGACCCGCGAGCTCTACCGCGCTACAGGTGTAGCACCGTAGCCGCTGCGATGCGGGCGTACCGTGCTCTCG
>CAZIWQ010000715.1:0-4322 GCA_964542355.1 uncultured Armatimonadia bacterium | reverse complement strand
ACTAGGCGGCCAGCACCCCACCAGCTTCCGCTGGTGGCAAGTAGCGGCCGCCCCTGACGGGGCTACGACGGCAGCCCCACCGGGCCCACGGGGCGGTACTGCACACCAGCAGATTCATCCTTGACATAGTCGCACTACCGCAGCTCGGCCGGGACGCCGGTTCGGGTTCGGGCGGACGCCCAAAGCTAGTGCCTATGCCCCCTCTCTCCTTCGCAACGGCGCTCAGGAGAGGAAGGGAGCAACGCGCAGCGGCACGCATTCCACGGGTTTCACCCGTGACTACGCTCTGCTACCCCCTGTCGGGGGTGTACGGCAACGACGCGCGCAGCAGGAGTTGTCCAGCATCAATGGCAACGACGGGGCGTCCACCTCACACCCAAACGAGAGAACCACGCCAAGCACGTACCCCGGCAGGCGAGCAGGTCCCCTCCTGCGCCACAGTGAATCCCCTCCGCGCGCTGGCGCGTGAGCTCGCCGTGCCCTGCGCTGCGTCCCATCCAATCTCGCTCTGATCCCTGTGAGGTGCATCATGTTACGTCTGCTGCTGTTGGCCGCGTGTGTGCTGGCCTTCGCTCCTCTCGCCTCAACCGCTCCGACCACCTTGTATGTATCACCCTCGGGCAATGACACCTGGAGCGGCCGGCTTGCTACGCCGAACGCCGCCGCCACCGACGGCCCCCTCGCCACGATCGCGCGCGCGCGCGATGCCATCCGCGAGCTGAAGGCCACCGGCCCGCTGACCGGTCCCGTGACCGTACAACTGCGCACCGGCAAGTACTTCCTCGACCAGACGATCAGCTTCGGCCCGCCGGACACCGGAACCACGGCGGCGCCGATCGCCTATGTCGCCTATCCGGGCGAGAAGCCGGAGATCATCGGCGGGCGACGTCTCGGCGGCCTCCAGCCCGGCGCCGACGGCAAGTGGTCGGTGACACTGCCCGACGTGCCGGCGAGCGGGAAGAGCTTCAAGTCCTTGTTCGTCGACGGCAAGCGGATGATCCGCGCCCGCGTCCCCGACTACGACCCCGCCGATCCCTATCGCAAGGGCTTCTTCTACGTCGACAGCAACCTGCGCGCCTTCGGCATCTGCGTGGGCAACATCCATAATGTCGGCGACTGGATGGAGTACGACGTGGAGGTCCCGGCCGATGGGCACTATGACTTCTGGGCCTTCTACGGCGCCTTCAACCAGCCGTTCGGCAACACCACGATGGACAACCGCACGATCCTGAAGGTGGACGGGGGCGCCGCAGTGCCGCTGGTGGACCTGGGGGATACCGGAACCTGGGCGATCTCACGCTGGGGCAAGACCGCCTCGCTCGAGCTCGCGCGGGGCAAGCACGTCCTGCACTGGGAGAACACCAAGGGCGGGGGCCTGGGCTTCGACGCGTTTGCCCTCTGCGATGACCCGGGCTGGAAGCCGACGAAGGACGCGTTCCCCGACGCTGCCCCGGGCAAGCACGTTGTGCTGATCCAGGCGGAGAACTTCGCTCGCTACAACGGCAAGCAGCTCAGCGTCAGCATCGGTGGTGGCGGCGAGAAGACCGCGTTCTACTTCGCGCCCGGCGAGCTCAAGCCCGAGTGGGCACAGGTGCCGGGCGCGGAGGTCCACATCTTCCAGTCCTCCCTCTGCCGGGCCTTCCTCGAGATCGCGAGCATCAAGTCCGTCGACACGGCTGCCCGCCGCGTCGAGCTCAGTGGCAAGGAGTGCACCGCCGGCCTCAATGCCGGCGACCGCTACTTCGTCGAGAACGTGCCGGGCGAGCTGACCGCGCCGGGCGAGTGGTATCTCGACCCCACCACCGGCCTGTTGACCCTCATCCCCCCGCCCGGCTTCACCGCCACCTCGGAGGTCATGGCGCCCACGGTCGGCCGCATCCTGGAGGTCAGTGCCGGCGACAAGCCCGGCGAGACGGTCAGCAACCTGACCTTCGCCGGCCTGACGATCCGGGGCGGCGACTGGAGCCAGGACGATGGCTGCGCCGGCTGGGGCATGGGCCTCAATGGGGTGGTGTACTTCAAGGGTGCCACCGGCTGCGCGGTCAAGTCCTGCTCGTTCTTCAACATCGGCAAGGATGCCGTCTGCATCGAGGGTAGCGGGGGCAACGCCGTCCTTGCCAATGACATCACCGACAGCGCCGAGGGTGGCATCAACATCAACGGCAGCAACGACAACGAGATCTCCGGCAACCACATCCACCACTGCGGCCAGGTCTACAAGCACAACGGCGGTATCACGCTCCAGAACGGAGCGGCCCGCAACCACGTGAGCCAAAACGTCGTCCACGACATGACCCGCTACGGCATCACGATGAAGGTGGCCGGGCATGACAATGTCGTCGAGTTCAACCGCGTGCTGAACACGAGCCTCGAGACGAACGACACCGGGGCGATTGAGGTCACGCAGCATGACCGCAAGGACCTCAGCGGCTCCAAGATCCAGTACAACATCGTCGGCGACTCCATCGGCTATTCGAGCATCCGCGACAAGCCGGTCTTCGGAGCGTGGGGGATCTACCTGGACTCCTTCGCCGGTGGCTATGATGTCAACCACAACATCGTCTACCGCTGCCACAATGGGGGGTTGATGCTCCAGGGCGGCAAGGGGAACAAGGTCACCAACAACATCTTCGTCGACGGTCAGGTCTGGCAGGGGATCATCGCGAACTTCTCCGACAACTCCCGCGACGAGACGCTGGAGCGCAACATCATCGCGTACAGGAACCCCCAGGCCGTGGCCTGGGTGCACGGGCGGCTCGCGCCCGAGGTGATTGCGATCGACCGGAACCTGTACTGGGCGGGCGGGGGTGAGGTGCGCTTCGAGTGGGCCGGCAAGGTGACCTTTGCTGACTGGCAGAAGCTGGGGTGGGACCAGAACTCAGTCGTCGCCGACCCGCTGTTTGTCGACGCCGCCCATGACGACTACCGCCTCAGGCCTGATTCGCCGGCGTTCAAGCTGGGCTTTGAGGCGATTGACGTGAGCCGGATTGCGCCGCCGTGCGGGTGCCACATCGTCCCCGCCGCACCGGTGTTCTTCGCACCCGGTGGCGGGAAGTAGGAGGGGAGGGCACAGGCGTCAAGATAGCGGATCGGCGGGCCACCATGGCGGGCGCCTCGAGGGGCCGGACTACGAGGGCCAGCGGCGAGGGCGGTCGCCGCGGAGGTCGAGCGTCTCGCTCGACAAGGCCCGCCGACCGGGACGCAGGAGCATCGTTTGTTGCGAATGGGCTGCTGCAGTGTTGTAGACACGCGCTGGGCAACGACCCACCCGCCGCGCAGCGGCGTGCCGTCAAGCCCCCGAATGGGGGCGCTCGGAAGGTAGCCACGGGTGAAACCCGTGGATTCGCCAGGGCAAATGCCTTGTCCCTCCTCTTCGCTTCGCCCCCCGCCGCCCGACGCGCGCGCGGGGGGGGGCGAAGCGAAGAGGAGGGAGGGGAGAGAGTGGCCGCGAACCAGGGGCTCACGCCCCTCGCTACCCTCTGCCGCCCCGCTGGGGCTTCACGGCCCGCCGCTTCGCGGCGGGTTACTCGCTTCTGAAGGCGCGCCCGACAGAAGTGCCGGGCGTGCCGGCCTGGGCCGTCGACTGCGCGGGGCCCCAGCAGCCCATCAGCTAGGAACGATGCTCCTGCGGCGGGCCATGAGGACTTGACCGGGCTCCTGCGTCACGCTACTATGGATGGGGAGGCGGGCATCACCTCAGGGCCCGACCGACCTGTGTGCCTGGCAACTCACAGCGCCCCTCGCACCACACGACGCACTCACGTGGCCGCTTGCCCGAGGACCCACCCAATGGCTGTCCGAAAGCTGACCCCCACGAGTATCGACTCCCGGGAGGAGGTCGCCCTGCGCGCGGCCATCGCCGCCGAGATCACGCGGCCGGACGACACGCCGCCCCCCGCCGATGCGCCCGTGATCTTCCGGGAGGACAGTGACGACACCTACAACTACACCCACTGGTACGCGGTGTGGGACCGGTTCCGCGAGGTCGATCCCGAGGTCCGCTCTCGCGTCTTGCTACGAGCCGTCGAGGATGCCCTTGGTCGTGAGGAAGCCCTGCGGGTCACCATCGCGATGGGCCTGACGCGGACCGAGGCCGATGCCATGGGCCTACCGCGGTGACGGGGCGCGGCATCGGTCTTCGCCCGACAGAACGGATCCGGCAACGGCCGACGGCCGGCGGGGGATGAACCCCCGCCCTAGAGACGGCGAACGGCATGTCTGCCTCACCCCCGTCCCCTCTCCGTACCGGAGAGGCTTGGCGGACGCCGGCGCGAAGCGCCGACAGCGTCCGCGGGGGAACGACAACGTCTGACGGCAACGTC
>CAZIWQ010000714.1:0-4331 GCA_964542355.1 uncultured Armatimonadia bacterium | reverse complement strand
GCCGCGGGCTGTGGCTTCCCACAGCCGCCGGTCAGACACACGATGGCTGCGAAGATGAGCAATGGAAGGATGCGCTTCATGCGAATGCCTCCTGTAGTCGCGTAGGCCGGCCGCCGAAACTCCGGCCGCTCCCTACTCCACGCCGGTATGGCCGAAACCACCCGCACCGCGCACGGTCTCGTCGACCGCCGCTACACGCTCCCACTCGAGGCGGGAGACCGGGGCCACCACCAGTTGGGCGATGCGGTCGCCCCGGTTGATCGTGAAGGCCTCGGCTCCGAGGTTGATGAGGATCACGCAGACCTCGCCGCGGTAGTCGGCATCGATGGTTCCGGGCGAGTTGAGAACGCTGACGCCATGGCGCAGGGCGAGGCCGCTGCGTGGCCGCACCTGGGCCTCATAGCCGACCGGGAGCTGGAGCTTGAGGCCGGTGGGGAGGGACTGGCGCATTCCGGGCAGGAGCGTGACAGGCTCGGCAATCGCGGCGCGCAGGTCCACACCCGCGGCATGCGGTGTTGCATACTCGGGGAGCGGGAGGTCGTCCGCAGCAGGCAGAACCTCGATGCCAACCAGCGGCCGGTCCGACTGAGATGATGCTGCAGTGGGCTGATCCATGGCTTGAGCGCGATTATAGCACAGGGGGTGGGGGCGGGCAACGCGACGGACATGCGGCGGGTGCCGAGCGCGACGGCGCGGCGGAAGGCAACGGCAACGGCGCACGGCAACGCCAGGAGAGCAGCGCGGGAGGAGGGGAGGCGTGCGCCCTACGCGTGGCGGCTGGTGAGCGGCGCCCCATCGCGGTCAGGGGACCGCTCCTACCACGGCGACGGCACAGGCAACGGCAACGGCGCACGGCAACGCCAGGAGAGCAGCGCGGGAGGAGAGGAGGCGTGCGCCCTACGCGTGGCGGCTGGTGAGCGGCGCCCCATCGCGGTCAGGGGACCGCTCCTACCACGGCAACGGCACACGCCCAACAACAGCGCGGCATAGCAAGACCGGACAGGAATGCCGCGTGTACCGTACCGCGTCTGGAAAACCCGCGGCGAGAGTGCTATGATGGGCCCGCTTGGCGCGCGGGGTGGCGTGGGGAGATCGGAAGGGAGCTTTTCGCATGACAGATGGTCCCAACGGCCAGCGCCTGCGCGTGGCCGTGATCTTTGGCGGGCGTTCCGGCGAGCACGAGGTCTCGCTGGCCTCCGCCCAGTCGGTCGTTCAGAACCTCGACCCCCACAAATACTGCGTGGCACTGATCGGGATCACCAAAGACGGACGCTGGATGCTGCCGGGCGAGAGCGCCAAGGCCCTCACGGAGGGCCTCAGCAACGGCAACGGCATCCCGGCACTGCTCCCCGCCGACCACAACTCGCGGGCTCTGCTGACGGTCACCGACTCTCGGCTGGTGGCGGGGGAGGCGATCGATGTGGTATTCCCGGTGCTCCACGGCCCGTACGGTGAGGACGGCACGGTGCAGGGGCTGCTCGAGCTGACCGGCCTGCCGTATGTCGGCGCCGGGGTGCTCGGCAGTGCGGTCGGGATGGACAAGGTCATCATGAAGACCCTGTTCCTCGCCGCCGGGCTGCCCACGCCCCCCTTCATCTATCTGCGCAAGCGCGACTGGCTGGCGAGCCGCGAG
The DNA here is from genome assembly GCA_964542355.1 of uncultured Armatimonadia bacterium. Classification (GTDB taxonomy): domain Bacteria; phylum Armatimonadota; class Zipacnadia; order Zipacnadales; family JABUFB01; genus CAZIWQ01. The sequence goes on along the minus strand of CAZIWQ010000714.1, from coordinate 2,698 downwards.
CAGGTCGCGGTGCGGGTCGCGCGCGAGATCGGCTTCCCGTGCTTCGTCAAGCCCGCCAATCTCGGCTCCAGCGTGGGCATCACGAAGGTCCACCGCCCGGAGGACCTGGGAGGCGCGGTGGACCTCGCCGCCGACTACGACGTGAAGATCATCATCGAGCAGTCCATCGAGGACGCGCATGAGATCGAGTGCAGTGTGCTCGGCAACGATGACCCCCAGGCCTCGGTGGTCGGCGAGGTCATCCCTTCGCGGGAGTTCTACTCGTATGAGGCCAAGTACGTGGATGATGCCTCCGAGCTGATCATCCCGGCGCCGCTGCCGGAGGCGGTCAGCGCACGGCTACGCGAGATCGCCGTGGCCGCCTTTCGCAGTGTGGATTGTGCGGGGATGGCGCGGGTGGACTTCCTGGTCAAGCGCGGCACGCACGAGGTGTTCCTGAGCGAGGTGAACACGATCCCGGGGTTCACGCGCATCTCGATGTACCCGAAGCTGTGGGAGGCGAGCGGTCTGAGCTACAGTGCGCTGCTGGAGCGTCTGATCGAGTTGGCGCTTGAGCGCCACGCCGACCGCGCGGCACTCAAGACGAGCTATGACTGAGGCAAGGGGGCGGTCTCGCGCGGACGTCATCCTGAGCGTCGGTCCCGCGCAGCGGGGCAGCGAAGGATCAGCTCCGTGGCGCGGCACGGGGCCGGGGCGCGGGACGCACCACAGCACCCGAAGTACCGGGCCCGCGTGCCGTCGACCCGCAGGGCACGGAAGCTGCGACCGCACCGACGCCACCTGAGACGGATCCCGGAGGTATGCCTGTGCCGCAACCCCATCCTCCTTCCCCCCCGTTCCGGAACGACGGCCTGTTCACGGACCACTATCTGCTGGACGTCCTTCCCCGGCAGGCGGATCTGTGGGCCCTGGACGGCCTGGGGATCGTGAGGTCGGAGCTGGCCGAGCTCTGGCAGGCGCAAGCGGACAAGGTCGGCGGGTACAACGAGGCGCAGCTTGAGGAGCACTTCATTCGGCCGGTGCTGCGCATTCTGGGGCACGTCTGGGAGGTGCAGCCGGCGGCGGGGAGTCACCAACCCGACTACGGCTTCTTCGCCGATGAAGAGGCTCGCGACGGCGCGAAGGCTTCCGACCCCTCCGGCGGGAAGGGCTACTGGAATCGCGCTCTCGCGGTGGGCGACGCGAAGACCTGGGAGCGGAAGCTCGACAAGCAGCTCGCGGGCGGGGCGGCCTGGGATTTCGTTAACCCGAGCTTTCAGGTGTACTACTACCTGGCGGAGACCGGATGCCGGTGGGCGATCCTGACGAATGGCCGCCATTGGCGGCTCTACAGCGGGGACCCCAAGCCCGACATGCAGGTCTTCTACGAAGTCGACCTTCCGGGCCTGCTGGAGGCCGAGGATGCCGAGGCCTTGGCGTATTTCTGGCTCTTCTTCCGGCGAGTCGCCCTTCTGCTCGGCCCTGACGGGCGGAGCTTCCTGGACCGGGTGCGGACGGAGTCCGACCTCGCTGCCGACAAGCTCCGCGAGAACGTCAAGGAGGGCGTCTACCGGGCACTTCTGGAGGCCTGTCGCGGCTTCCTGGCGATGGCCGCCGCACCTGATGCCCCCCCCTCCCCCGGGGGCGACACCTCCGACGAGGGGGAGCGCGACCCGACGCGACTCAAGGATGTCTACGACAACGCCCTGGTGTTCCTGTACCGGCTCCTGTTCGTGCTCTACGCCGAAGCGGCGGAGCTACTCCCCCTGCGCGACAGTCCCCAGTACCGGGACCACTACTCTCTCCAGGCGATCAAGCAGCAGGTAGCAAGCTCCGGGCAGGGGACCTTCCTGGATGGCGTGGTGACTCTGTGGCCGCGACTGACGGCCCTGTTCGGCACCATCGACCGGGGGCACCGCGCCATGGGCGTGCCCGCCTACAACGGCGGGCTGTTTGACCCCGACAAGCACCCCTTCCTTGCCGAGAACGAGATGGCGGACCGGCAGGTGGCCCGCGTCGTGGACCTGATGGCCCGGACGCCGGAGGGCAACTTCGTGGACTACCGCGACCTGGGTGTGCGGCACCTGGGGAGCATCTACGAAGGCTTGCTGGAGTACAAGCTGGCCCGCGCCACGGAGCCGATGGTGGTGGCGCGTGAGCAGGGCAAGGACAGGTGGGTCCCGGCGCAAGGCATGGCGAAGCCAGGGGTGGAGCGCTGTGAGACCGGAGAGCTGTACCTGGTCACGGATAAGGGCGAACGCAAGGCCACGGGGAGCTATTACACCCCCCAGTACATCGTGGAGTACATCGTCGAGAACACGGTCGGACCCCTGGTGGCGGAGTGCAAGACCCCGGAGGACGTGCTGGAGCTGAAGGTCCTGGACCCGGCGATGGGGAGCGGGCACTTCCTGGTGGAGGCGACGGGCTTCCTGGCCCGCAAGCTGTTGGAGCGGGGTGCCGCCGGCAAGTTAGCCGCCGGACAAGACGGAGGCGCCGACCTCCCGGCCCTGAAGCGCCTGGTGGTGGAGCGGTGCATCTACGGCGTCGACCTCAACCCCCTGGCCGTCGAGCTGGCGAAGCTATCGCTGTGGCTGGACACAGTGGCGCAGGGACTACCCCTGTCCTTCTTGGACCACCACCTGCGCTGCGGGAACTCGCTCATCGGAGCGCGAATGGACGACCTGCCGTCGCTGCCCGCCGCGGCTGCGGGGGGCGGGGG
>CAZIWQ010000713.1:0-4335 GCA_964542355.1 uncultured Armatimonadia bacterium | reverse complement strand
CGAGGGGTTAGGGCCCCGGGGGAGGCCTACGGGCCCTCCGAGCCCCCTCTCTGCGTGGAGAGCGAGGGGGCCCGGGGTGTCTTGGTTCGGCCGGCGCCAGGGGCGGGGGGGCACAGCGAAGGCTATCTGGAGGGCATATCCGCCGCGTCGGACGTGCTGTCTGTGAGCGTCACGAGCAAGCCACGGTACGTAGTGTCTGACGTGACAGGCGTATATGGCGAATGGATTAAGTGTTGCCTTGCGGGCGCAGATTGTTTGACAATGTGCACTGCGGGTATACTGAGTCATGTGAAACGTGATTCTGCACACTGCCTCGGACAATTGGTCGGCAGGTGCACGAAGGGAGGTAACCACCGTGGACGCACTGACTCGGGATCGCGAGTTGGCGGAGCGGTCGCAGCAGTTGCACATCCGTGCCAGCCGCGTGTTCGCTGACTTTGCCATCCAGCCGCGTGGGGTCATTGACATCCCCGACCCCACAGGCTACCGCCTCGCATTCGGGTACCTCGTCCGTCACCCGGGCGGCGGGCCGCGACAGAAGTACATCGAGATCCCCGTGTCCATAGACGAGTACCTGTCGATGGATGCTGGCGTACAGGAACGGGTACTCGCACAACTCACGACGGAGCTTCATAGAATCACCGGCACCAGCACTGGGGCCGGGCAGCCGGGACCGGGGGGCTAGAGATGCGCGGGAACCGCGAGGACGATGCTGTGAGCCAGCAGGTTGTGCAGACGCTGGCACAGATCCGCCTGCTCCTGGATGACCTCGTCGACACGCAGCCGCTTACGGGGCTGCCCAATCGGCGGGCGATGGACCGCGAGGTGGCGGCCGGATCGCGTGGCGTTCCGATGGCCTTCGCAGCTATCGAGATCAACGGGTTCAAGAACATCAACTCGAGCTACGGTCACGCCGGTGGCGACATGGTGCTCAAGGGGTTGGCAGACCGCCTGCATATGTGCGTGGGGGCGCAGGGCGGCTTCGTTGCGTACCACCTCAGTGGGGACGAGTTCGCTGTGCTCGGGCGTGGGTGTGACAAGCGCGATGGGTTGGCGGCGATGGCTGCGGACTGGAAGGCCGAGCTGGAGGGTGCCCCGTATGCTGTCCCGGGCCAGGCGGAGACCGCTCCTGGCGAGGTGACCGTATGCATCTGTCTGGCACTGGCCCACGCGGAGGCGGCCCCGAGTGAGATCGAGAGCATCCGTGCGGATCTCGACGCGCTCACTGAGCTGCAGAAGTGGACCGGACGGCAGAACGCCATCCTCGCGCTGTGGCAGGATGGTATCACAGACGAGCTAGCGGCCTTCAAGCAGGACATGCAGAGCATGGCGCGCAGGCGGGTCCGCTGCGACGAGTGCGGGTGCTATGGCTACCTGAACCTTCGCCCGGGCTTCGCCGGGTGCCAGCGTGGCTGTCGGCTCCTCTCGGACGTCCAGTGAGTTGCGTCGGTCGCCCCCCCGGTTTGTTGGGACAGGGCCCCCCCCTGCCGTCACGGCGCCGCCACCGGCTTCAGCACCACGCACACGAGCTCCAGGGGAGCCAGTTGCCGTGTCAGCCGATAGGGAAGAGGCTGGCCGGCGGTCACCTGCCGGAACTGCTCCCCGTCGACGCTGCTGTAGACCTCGACCGCCGCGGCCCCCCATGCCGGCAGGTTACGTGTGTCCAGGTCCACGGTCAGCGGGCGAGCCTCGGGGGTGGGGTTGACGAACACGTGCGCGATGCGCCCATCCGGCGCCAGCCATGAGCTGGTGAGCACCGACGGCTCGACGAACGGCTGACGGCGCCACTCCCCCTGGACCCGGACGGCCACCTGGTAGGTCATCTCAGCAACCTCAGGGCGTAGCGGATGGAGCATGCGCCCGAGCATCAAGAACGGCGCACCCCCGCGCCGTAGCAGCCGGGCGTGTTGACGCACCATCGTGAGCGCTCCCGGGTCCGCCTGGGCGACAATCCCCGGGTTCCCCCACACCGCCACCCCCGGCGTGCGGCCCGTGATCAGATTGACCGCGTGCGACCGCACACACCACGGGTCCGGCTTCGTCGTGAGCCCCGCACTGTCCCCGCCATAGCCGATCGCGTACTCATGGTACAGGTACGAGAACAGGGGGATGCCTACCGCGCCGGGGGTTCCCCGGTACCACCAGCGCTCCTTGTACTCCCGCACATGGAAGCCGTCGAGCACAGCGATGAGCTCCTCGTGGGGCTCCTCGTGCAAGAGCACGAAGTCCGCGGAGGTGCGCTTGCCGTAGGCGCGCATGTCCCGCAGCAGCGCGAGGAAGCTCTGCGTCTGATAGGCGCCGCCGCCCGCCGGATGCCCGTGGTCAGTCGCGGCACAGGCCGCTCCGCCTCCCCCCGTGGTCTGGTCCATCTGCACGACATCGATCCCCAGCGCGTGAGCGCGGTCGACGACCTGGTGCAGGAACCTGCGCGTCGCCGGCGCTGCCGCGCAGAACTGGTATGAATGCCGCTTCCAGCCCCGATCCGCGGAGGACTCATTGAGCACATACTCCTGCGGCGCCCGCGTCGCCGGGTCGCGCACGAACGCGCTGCGCCACTCGTCCGGCACCGGCGGCCGGTTCTCATTGGCCCCCTCGTTGTAGAAGGTCCAGAACAGGCCCGAGAGGTAGACGAACGGGCGCACGCCGGCGGCCTTGAGCTCGGCCAGGACGGGACGGGCGGTGGCCTCATCGAAGATGGGGAAGTAGTCGCCCGCCGACCAGCGCCGGTGCTGCTCCCAGCCGGCAGTCATGAGCACGATATCGCTGTCGGTCCTCGCGCGCAGGTCGTCGAGGTAGGTCTTCAGGCGGGGGTAGAACGATCCGGTCTCGACGCCCTTGGCGTCGTAGGTGCGCACCTCGCAGACATGCACGAGCGGCCCCGCCTTCCACCACGCGGGAACGTCATCACGCGAGAACAGCGGCTCGCGGCACCACACCTGCTCTTTCGCCCACGCCTTGTACAAGTCGGCACTGTCACACCACGTCCCCTGCGTCACTCCCACCACACACGGGTATGGCGTCTCCCAGTCGGTGATCGCACTCGGGTCGGTGCTGAACTGGTGGGCCAGGCCGAAGCCGGAAGGCTGCCGCCACACCCCCAGCCGCCGTGAGCGGGCGTCGGGGTCCTGCGCCGCCAGGTAGAGCCCGGCGGTGGCGTCCTGGTAGGCGATGAACTGCGCGGACATGTCCCCCGGGTAGCTGAGCCAGACTGACTGCGTGGGGCCCCAGTTGGCGGCGGGATGGCGGATCAGGGCGCCCGGCAGTGACGGCAGAACGAGCACATCGTCTTCCGCCGCGTTGATGGTCGGCACTGCCGACAGCATCGGGAAGCGCACTGCCCGCAGGACCGTCGGGCTGTCCGCGTGGAGGCGCAGCGTCCATGTCGTGAGAGGACCATGTGCGGGGACGACGACGGTAGCCACCGCGTTGAGCCCCGCGACGGGGAAGTCGCTGTAGGTGAGCGTCACCTGCTGCCCGCCGGCTGCCGGAGCGACGGCGATGCTCGACTGCCGCGCCTCGAGGCTGGTGACATTGCGGGCCGTCGGCCCCTCCGGCCCGACGGCAAAGGTGAACAGCGGCGCCGGGGCTGCGGTGGCGAGCAGGTTCACGCCGCTTCCCCGATGCACGACTGCGGCCAGACGGGGGGAGGGGGTGGGGGAGAACTGAAGGCCGATCGCGTCGCTCCGGATCACCGTGTCTGGTGGGTCCGCCGCGAGGGCGGCGACCGTCAGTGTGAGTGCCAGCAAGATGAACGCACCGGGTGCGTAACCCATGGCATCGTCTCCTCGTTGCGCAAATGACGCAGTCCCTCCTCAGCGGGGCTTGAGCATCCCCAGCCCCAGGTACGGGTACACATCGTGTATGTACTCGGGGAAGACGGACCAGATGACGAACCCGCCGGTACCGAGGTCGCGAGTGGCCTGGATCTGACGGATCGCACCGACCGGCCCCAGCCCCTCCAGAAGGCCGATACCGGGATAGCACGGGATCTTCCCGCCTACGGCATGCAGTTGGGCCCGCGTGAGGCTACCGAACTGCACGTGGCTGGCGGTGTAGTTCATCGGGCAGACGAAGTCGAGCCACCCCTTGGCGACCCACAGCCCCCAGTCCTGCGCAACGCTGTTGCGGCAATCGGCGAGGTTGTTGAAGACCGCAGCCGAGATGCGGCAGGCGGGGGCCAGACGCCGAACCTCGTCGTGGACCTCCCGCACCAGCCGCGTGATGTTGTCCCGCCGGAACTGGAGCCACTGCTGGCGGACGGTCCCGTCCGCCAGCACCGCCCCGGGCCAGGCCGCCTGGGGCAGGCCGCTGGCCGACACGGCCATGGATTCGTGG
>CAZIWQ010000712.1:1368-4346 GCA_964542355.1 uncultured Armatimonadia bacterium | reverse complement strand
CGAAGAACTGGAGATCGGCAAAGTCGAGGAACGCCTTCCAGTCGGCGATGCCGTGGGTGTGCTCGCCCTCGCGGTACCAGATCCCGATGCGCGCCTCAGCCCCCAGGAACCGGTAGGCTTCCCGGGCGGCGGCGTAGGTCTGATAGGTACCGGACGGGTTCGCCCACACGTCGCCGAGGGCCTCCGTGGACAGCAGGGCACGCGGCGCGACGAGGGCCTTCAGCGAGTGCTGGTCGAACGGTAGCTCCTGCTCGCGGTCGACGAACTCCACAAAGCGCGATGAGTACCAGTAGGGGACCATGCGCACGCCGTCCGCGAGCTTCTCGCACCCCTCGCCCTGCCACCGGAAGCACCCGGCCCCGCCGCTCCCGGAGTCATTGGGGGCGGTGAGGGCGATGCGCTCATCGGTGGCGCCCGCGAGGAGCACGGTCTTCCCGCCGCGCGAATGCCCGACCACGGCGATGCGGTCGGGGTCCACGATGTCGAGTGTCAGCAGGTAGTCAACGACGCGATGGTAGCCCCAGGCCCACGCGGCCAGGGCGCCGAAGTCGCGGTCCGGGTAGACGAGATACAGGCCGCTGTCGCGCTCGCTGTGGTAGGCGTCCGGCACGATCTCCGTGCGGTTGAACGCGGCCAGCATGTACCCGCGCCGGAGCACCTCGGCGATGACCTCCTCGGTGAGGTACTTCCAGCAGCCGTCACCGTTGATCACGACCGGGAGCTTCTTCCCCTCGCGCGGCTCGCCCGGCGTCGGCGGCAGCATCAGCTCGAGGATGAACCAGTGCGGCCGCTCGCCACCCTCGATGATGAGGCGGTGCTGGGAGAACGGAGCGTTGCCCAGACGCTTCAGGGCGCCGGTGTGCAGCGCTTCGGCGCGGACGCTGACAAGCTGCGGGGGCAGGTGGCCGTACTCAATGTCGAGGATCGCCTCGGATAGCTCCTCGCGGCGGCGGCGCCAGTCCGCCACGTTGCGAACGCGACTGCCGTCGGCGAGTGTGAACAGATCGGGCAGTTCGCCCTTCAGAGTGTGCATGCTACACCTCGGTGGTCGGCGCCTCGCGCTGGCGGCGGGCGCAGGCTGGTGGCACAACCGTCGTTCGGCGCCGGCGTGGGCCAGGCGTCGTTCGGAGAGGCCGGACTACGAGGGCCTGCGGCCAGCGAGGAGCCGCATCCGCGTAGGCCGACCGTCCCGGTCGGCGGGGAGGCGTGTCGAGCGAGACGCTCGACCTACGCGGCAACCGCACACGACGCGGCCCCCCCCTCGCGGGATCCGGCCCCTCCTCTCGCGTCCCACGGGTGCTGGCCGCATGTGCGATTGTGCTAGCCTCGCTTGTGATCGATGAAGCGGGCCGGCGCCATATCCCATGCCGCGCCCCGGATGAGCTCGGCCCCACCACCCCGCGCGCAGAGCCGGATCAGCCGGCTGTCGGGGCGCGAGGGGTAGATCTGCTGAGTCAAGCACTGGCGGTCGTTGACGAAGACCTCCACCAGCGGACCGTCGAGAAACACTCGTAGCCGCAACGGCTCGCCCGGGGCCAGCGCGAACGGCGCCTCGACCGTGTTGGTCGTCAGGTTGTTGTCGCGTCGGTGCTGCAGGCTGTAGATGCCGATGGGCGTGCTGCAGTAGGCCACATCCGGGCGCAGTGTCGACCAGCTCATGTCCAGCAGCAGGCGGCCCAGCGCGGCGTCATACCACAGGGCGGTCTCCTCGGTGCCGTCGGGCGAGCAGCAGAGCTTGAGGCCGACCGCGCGCGCCTGGCATGGGTCCAGCTCGACCTCCAGCTCCAGGCAGTTGCCGGCGACCTCCGGCAGGACAACCTCGCCGTCGGCAGGGATGCTGCGGCCGGCCACCTCCCGCGCATTGCGGCGCAGGCGCTGCAGCTCCTCGGCGGGAGTGATGCGCAGGCCGCCGCCGGCGTCCAGCTCCAGCACCCGCGGCAGGCTCAGGAGGCCCGACCCGGTGAGGGCACGCGTGCTGCCCACGCGCGCGTCGGTCACCCACCCCCAGAACACGCGCCGTCCCGTGGAGTCGCGCAGGCTCTCCGGCGCGAAGTACGTGCCCCCCGGCCAGTTCATGCGCACGTGCGTCTCCGGCACGAACCGCCAGTGTTCCCGATCGAACTCCCCGACATAGCAGCGCACCCCGATGATGTGGCTGATGCACATGAGCACGTGCTTGTCGCCGAGGGCGAAGAAGTCCGGGCAGGAGCAGTCCTCGCTGGTCAGCGTCCAGGCGGGGTCGGGGTGCTCATAGAACGGATGCAGATATTGCCAGTTGACGAGGTCCGGGGAGGTCGCCACGTAGAGCGTATCCTTGCCATTCGGCAGCCGGCTGTTGGCCAGCAGGCAGCAGTAGGTATCGCCCTCCAGCCACAGGTACGGATCCCACGCTCCCCACACGCCATGGCCGGGCTCGCCCGGCCGCGGAATCGGGATCACCGGGTTGCCCGGGTGCTTCTCCCACTCGATCAGGTCGTCATCGCGGGCGGTCGCCACACACACGCCCGCCTCAATGCCGCACCAGCACAGCATCGGCACGCCGTCCTTGTTGACGAAGGCGTTGGCGCTGAAGATGCCGACATCGCGGTCACCGGGTGCGGGGACGAGGGCCGGCGGGTGGCATTCCCAGTCGATCAGATCGGCACTGGACCAGTGGCCCCAGCAGTGCCCCCCGTGGGGCAGACCGGGGTCCTGGTAGATGTACATGACATGGTAGCGGCCGTTCCAGTAGATCGCCCCATTGGGGTCATAGGGACAGCAGACGCCCTCGTGCGACAGGGCCGAGAGGTGGTACACGGGCCACAGCTCACTCGCGCGGTCTTGCGGCAGATTGACTGTCATGTCTGTTCGTTCTCCTGTTACTCCCGCTTCAGAGTGGGGAGGGCGTCGAAGCTCATCTGGACGCCCATCGCGCTCAGGGCGTCGATCTTCGCGGTCCCTCCCAGGTGGCCGGTCGTGAGGGGTGCCTGGCGGCGGAT
>CAZIWQ010000712.1:0-1358 GCA_964542355.1 uncultured Armatimonadia bacterium | reverse complement strand
CGCGCCCGCAGCTCGGCCACGACCTGCGGGTGGTCGGCCTTCACATCGCCAAGCTCCTGCGGATCGCTCGCCAGGTCAAAGAGCTGCTCCACCGGCTCGCCACGGGTCACTGGCTGCCATGGCGCCACGTAGTTCCACTGCGCGGTCCGGATCGCAGCATAGGCCCCGAAGGCACTCACCACGTAGTCGTGCGGCGAGGGCGCGCCCCGGGTGACCATCGGCCAGACATCGTGACCGACCATCCGCTCATGGGGCGTGAGGCCCATCACACTCAGGGCGGTGGGGAGCATGTCCGGATGCTGCACGAAGCCCGCCACCCGCTGTCCGGCGCCGATGCCCTGCGGATGCCGCACGACGAACGGCAGGCGCGTGCACTGGTTGCGCAGGCGGGTCTCGCCCTTGTGCATCTCGCCTCGCTCCCCGAGCATGCAGCCGTGATCGGAGGTGAACACGATCAGTGTGTCGCCCAGCCGGCCGCTCTCCTCGAGCGCCAGCAGGAGCTCCCCGATCCAGCGGTCGACCAGCGTCACTTCGGCGGCGTAGGCGGTGAGTGTGTTCTTGACCTGCTCCGCGGTCATCTGCGCAGTGAGGCCGGGCGGCACCACGCCGTCCAGGCTGTCGAAGTCCGGATCATAGAGCCGGGCGTACTCCACCGGCGGGTCCCACGGCTCGTGGGGGTCGAAGCAGTCGACCCACATGTAGAACGGGTCATCGAGAGTGTAGCTGCGGACGAACGCCGCCGCATGGGCCATCACTCGCGCCACCGAGGTGTCCTGCTCGCCCCGCCAGTCCTTGCGGTTCATCAGGTGCTGGACCACCCAGCTCTTGCTGCGCAGGTCGGCGCCGGCACCCACCGCGCGCGGCAGCAGGTCGGCGACCTGGCGGGCATCGCGCAGCGCCAGGCGGTCATCCTCCTGGCCGCGGATCCAGTACCAGTGATCGAAGCCACGGTGGTAGTTCTTCCCCGGCTTCATCATGTGGTAGACGTCAGTAACGAGCGCAGTGTAGTAGCCCTGCTTGCTCAGCCAGTCGGCGGCACTGACGTCCTCGTCGAAGAGGGGGTGCCAGCCGGGCAACTGCACCATGTCGTCAGGCTGGGGCACATACTGGCAGGGGATGATGGGCCGGCCCGTCTGCATCACCCGGCGCGCCGGAAGCGTCGGCAGGCCCTCGGCGTAGGCGCCATCGAACACGACCCCCTCCCGCGCCATTGCCCCGGTTCGATTTCGGCAACGACCCGTGCCCGCAGGCCTCCCCGGCCGACAGCCCTCCTTCCGGACCGGGATTACCGCTTCTTTTCGCAACGCCCGCGTGCGGCGCCGATCCGGTATCCGCTCCTCCCCGGACACCTCTGTCCG
>CAZIWQ010000711.1:0-4348 GCA_964542355.1 uncultured Armatimonadia bacterium | reverse complement strand
ACACTCAGACACCCCCTCGCCGGAACGGAGAGGGGGCCGGGGGGTGAGGTGCCGTCAAGGAGCCCGATCCCGATGCGATCCCACCGGCCGACCCTCATTGCCCTGATTGCCGCGCTCTGCGCCTCCCCCTGCCTCGCCCAGGACCGCGACGGCGATGGGCTCACTGACGCGCAGGAGGAGGTCCTCGGTACTAGCCCGGGGGCCGCGGAGACGCTGCAGGTCATCATCACCCAGCCGCCGCGGAGCGACAAGCAGCGGCAGGCCGCCGGCTACGATGCCGGTCAAGACCTGCGCACCGTGGAGTTCGGCCACGTGGGCGATGACCGCTACCTGTGGCGCGCAACCTTCGCCGGCCCTCCGCACCTGACGGACACCGTCTTCCACCTGTATGTGGATGGCGACTGCAACGCCGCGACCGGGCGGAAGGGCGAGGCGAAGGCGGCCTCGACCGGCAGTGACTACATGCTCAGCATCGTGGGCGGGAACGGGAATGCGGGCACCTTCGCCGCCGACGGCACGCGGACGGGCGGCCCCCCGCTGTCCTTCCTCGCCAGCGGCAACTGCCTGCTGCTCACCGCGGACGTGAAGCTGGGGCTCGACGAGCGCGGCATCCGCTACCAGGTGTACTCGCTGTGTCACAGCATTGTGCCCGCGGGCAAGTCGCCGCCGATGAGCACCCTGACGGAGAAGGTCACGGTTGCCGGAGTCCCGCGCGTGGACCGGCGGAAGGTGATGCGCCCGTCCGATTACGCGGCCAACTATGGGATCACCGCGACATACGGGCTGGACCTCCTGCGGGCCTTGCTCGCCGACCCGCAGACGGTGGCGGTCCGCTATGATGAGCTCAAGTGCGATGGGTTTGCGGTGGACCTGGAGACCTCTCAGCGCTACGGGCACGTCAGCGCCCAGCGGCGCGGGGGGCGGGTCTCGACCGTGGTCGCGCGGCCCGGCCGCTACCATGTCGGCTTCATGATGTACGACGACGGCAACGAAGACCGCATCGTGATCCGCATCAACGACCGTGTGATGGGCGTGGCGGTGGCCAACCAGAACAACAACCGCACCTGGCTGTACTCCCTGACGGAGCCTGTGGACCTGGCGGCGGGAGACGTCATCTCACTGGAGGCCGCGGGCGCCGGTGGGAAGTACGGCATCTGCAATGTCCTGCTGTTCCCCCGGTTGCCTGAGACGCGCGGGATCGAGTACCGGGTCGAGAACACCTGCTGGGCCGTCCCCGCCGGCAGCGAGGGCAAGGTCAGCGTCTCGTGGACCACGACGTGGATGTCCGACTCCCGCTTCGAGTACGGTCCGGACACCGGCTACGGGACCGTGGCGCGCGAGGCGTGCAGCCGCCTGGTGCACAAGGCGCGGCTGGCAGGCCTCACGCCGAGCGTCACCTACCACGGGCGCGCAGTCGGTACGCGCCCGGACGGCACTGCCTACTACGGCCCCGACATCAGCTTCACGGCGCGGGGGCTGCAGCCGCCGCCGACCAAGGCCGGTGTGACGCGGGTGCCGCTGGCAGTGCGCAACCCCTCTGCCACCGCCTTGACCGGCTGGCCCGTCACCGGGGGGATCCCCTTCCCGCGCGGGGTGCTCGCCACTGCCGACAACGTCCGCCTGCTGCGCGGGGCGGAGGAGGTCCCGGCCCAGGTCAGCACCACCGGGACGTGGCCGGACGGCAGCATCAAGTGGCTGCTGGTGACCATGCCCGTCGCGGTCGGACCGCAGGGACGGGCCGACTATGCCCTCGAGTTCGGGCGCGACGTGCGCCGCGTCGCGGCCACGACGCCGCTCGCCCGCCAGACCGGCACCGGCGTCACCGTGGACACCGGGACCGTCCGGTTCGTCGTCGACGCACACGGTCGCATCGCCGAGCTTGTCCGCGACAGCAATGGCGATGGTACCTATGGCGCCGATGAGCAGGTGCTGACGGCGGGGGGAGCGTGCGCCTCAACCCTCGTCGATGCGACCGGGAAGACCTACACCACCTCCGGGGCCCCGGCCGTCGTCACCATCGAGGAGAACGGCCCGCTGTGCACCGTCATCAAGACGGTCGCCAACGCCACCGGCCAGGAGGGGGCGCAGTCGTTCCGGATCGAGCAGCGGATCGAGGCCTGTCGTGGCGCGTCGTTCGTTCGCCTGCAGCATACCTTGGTCAACGACCGGCCGGAGGGCTACACCAACCTCGAGCGGCTGTCGTATGAGGTCCCGGTGGCAGCCCCTGCCGCCGGCTGGCAGGTGCCACTCGCCGCCGGCGCGCCGCTGCGGCTCAGTGGTGTGGGCAGCGCTGTGTGGCAGCGACTCGACGGGGAAGTTGTGCAGGAGGGGGCCGGGCCGGCGACGGCGATCAAGGGCCAGCTCGCCGGCTCGCTGATCTCGGACCGGGAGCCCGGGATGGCGCTCATCCTCCGGGCCCTCCGTCAGCAGTACCCGGCAGGTTTCGCCACCACTGCGCAGGGCGTGCGCGTCGATCTGTGCCCCGACTTCGCCGCCGGCGTGTACGACGCGTTCCCGTTCGAGAAGCAGGGCCACCAACTGTTCTACTATCTGCTGGGCGGGCAGTACCGCTTCAAGCGCGGCATGGCCAAGACCCACGAGCTGTTCCTGTGCCTGGCTCCGGCGGCGGAGCGCGCGGCGCTCGGCCCGGTCTTCCAGCGCCCGCTCCTGCTCACTCCTGACCCCCGCTGGTGCTGTGAGAGCGAGGTCTTCTATCACGTTGCGCCACGCGACGAGACCCGCTTCAAGGCCTACGAGCAGGCCATCGATGCCAACCTGGTGGCGTATGCCCGCCAGCGCGAAGCCCAGCATGACTATGGCCTGATGAACTACGGGGACTGGTACGGCGAGCGTGGCGCCAACTGGGGCAACATCGAGTACGACACGCAGCACGCGTTCTTCCTCGAGTACCTCCGCTCCGGGAACCCCGACGCCTTCGCCCTGGGGGAGGCGGCGGAGTTGCACAACCGTGATGTCGACACGATCCACTGGTCGCCCAACCCGGCCGACATCGGCGGGGTATACATCCACCAGATGGGCCATGTCGGTGGCTACTACGACAAGTCGGTGCCGGGGACGCTCGGCTTCCCCTCGGCGGGGACTACCGTCAGCCATGCGTGGGTCGAGGGGCACTTCGACCACTATTTCCTCACCGGCGATCGGCGGTCGCTCGAGACGGGGATGGCGGTGGCCGACTACTTCACCGACCACGAGCTGTCGCGGCCGTATGACTTCACGAGTTGTCGGGTGCCGGGCTGGCATCTGATCATGAATGCTGCTGCGCTGGCGGCGACGAATGACCCCTACTATCTGAACTCCTCGCGGGTGGTCGTCGGCCGGGTGCTGGAGACGCAGGACCGCACCCCTCGGCCGCTGCCGCCCTATCAGTGTACGCCCGGTCGCACGCACCAACTGGGGGGCTGGTCGCGGATGATGGTGCCCGGGCACTGCACCTGCGAGCCGCGCCACCAGGGCAATGCCGGGTTCATGGTCGCCGTGCTGCTCTCCGGGCTCACGTACTACCACGATGTGACGCAGGAGCCCGCGGTGAAGGAGGCGATCATCGCCGGCGCCCGCAACCTGATCGAGGAGACCTACTCGGAGCGGGTGCACGGCTTCCGCTACACCTCCTGCCCCAACACCCGCTACGTTCCCGGCGCTTCGCCGCTGATGGTTGAGGGGATTGCCCGCGCCTATCTGTGGACGCGCGACCCGCGCTTCAAGGACGCGCTCACGAACGGCCTGGCTGCCGATGCCGGGGGGAGCGCGTACGGCAAGGGGTTCAGCATGTACTATCGCTGCGCCCCGCGCGTGCTGGCCGACCTCGCCGCATGCGGCCTGACGCTGGAGGAGCGCCTCGTTCCGACGGTGGCACCGTTCACCCCGCCGGATTGGCTCAAGGCGCTCAAGCCGGAGGAGCGGATCGTGGTGCAGGCGGAGGACTTCAGTGGGCAGGGCGAGGCGGAGGTCCAGGTGCGGAGCGACCGCCAGGCGACCTGGGGCAAGATGATCACGTACTGGCAGCAGGTGGAGGGGCACTGGTTGGAGTGGAAGCTGAGCGTGCCGGAGACCGCCCGCTACAAGGTCATCCTGCGCTATGGCAGCGCGAGCCCCAAGCCGGTGCGGCGCCTGGAGATCGACGGGAAGCTGCCTGACCCGGCCTGTGCGAGGATCACCTTCAAGCCGACCGGTGGCTTCGGCTCTGATCCGGCCGACTGGCAGTTCCATACGCTGAAGGATGCTGCGGGGCAGGAGCTTGTCGTCGAGCTGACGCGTGGCGACCACGTCCTGCGCATGACGAACCTGGGCGACGGCCTGGGGCTGGACTTCATCGTGCTCGTGCGGCAGT
>CAZIWQ010000710.1:2036-4354 GCA_964542355.1 uncultured Armatimonadia bacterium | reverse complement strand
GTAGGCCGGTGCCCACACACATCCGATGACGCACTCTGTGCCAGACGCGCCCACGCGGCACACGATTCTGGTGCTACACCAGTAGCTACACCAGTAGGCCGGTGCCCACACACATCCGATGACGCACTCTGTGCCAGACGCGCCCACGTGGCACACGATTCTGGTGCTACACCAGTAGGGGGCCCGGGATGAAGGATTCGCTCGAGCGGGTCTTGTTCGACGAGGCCACCATCCGTGCGCGTGTGGCGGAGCTCGCCGGGGCGGTGAGGGCGGACTACGAGGGTCTCGAGTTGGCGCTCCTCGGCACGCTGAAGGGTGCGGTCGTGTTCCTCGCCGACCTGATGCGCCAACTGGACATGCCGCTGCGAGTGGAGTTTGTGTCCGCGGCCAGCTATGGCAACCAGACCGAGTCGTCGGGCGAGGTGAAGCTCACGCTGGTGGCGTGCCCGGACCTGGCGCAATGCCATGTGCTGGTGGTGGAGGACATTGTTGACACGGGCCGCACGTTGTCGGCGCTGGTGACGGCGCTGCAGGCGCAGGGGGTGGCCTCGGTGAAGACCTGCTGCTTGCTGGACAAGCCGTCGCGACGCGTCGTACCGTTCGAGCCCGACTACGTGGGCTTTCAGATCCCGGATCATTTCGTGGTTGGTTACGGTCTGGACTATGCCGAGCGGTATCGCAATCTGCCGTACATTGCCTGTCTGGCGCCGCCGGCTGCCGAGAGCTAGCGACCCGGTCGGCAACAGCGCTCGACCCTCGGGCAGGGACGCCGCACGCCCGTCGTGCCCTATCACCGTGTGAGCGGGGTCAGCTCGCGAAGCACACCGAACCGAGATGTGAGGCCATGCTTGAACTAGCAGAGTTGCAGAAGAAGACAGTCGACGAGTTGCGCCACATCGCGTCCGAGATGTCGATCCCGGGCTACTCGACGGCCAAGAAGCAGGATCTATGCATGAAGATCCTGATCGGCCAGAGCGAGCAGAACGGGCACGCGTACCGCTACGGCATCCTGGAACCGCTGCCTGACGGCCGCGGGATTCTGCGTGCCAACGGGTACACCCCGGACCAGGAGCTGGACGTGTACGTCGCCGACACCCAGATCAAGCGGTTCGATCTGCGGTTCGGGGACATGGTCAGCGGGCCGGTGCGGCCACCGAAGGACACGGAGCGCTACTGGTCGCTGCTGCGGGTGCAGACGATCAACGGGATGCCGCCGGAGCAGGTGCGCGGGAGGCCGCATTTCGAGGATCTCACGCCCATCTATCCCAAGGACCGCCTGCGTCTGGAGACCGACAACCCGACGAACATCACGGGGCGGTTCCTGGACATCGTCACGCCGATCGGGCGCGGCCAGCGCGGCCTCATCATTGCCCCGCCGAAGGCCGGCAAGACGACGATCATCAAGCAGGTCGCCAACTGCCTGACCGCCAACTACGACGACCTGCGGCTGATCGTGCTCCTGATCGACGAGCGCCCGGAGGAGGTCACTGACATCGCCCGCTCCGTCGACGGCGAGGTGGTGAGCTCGACCTTCGACGAGATGCCGGAGAACCACCTGCGAGTGGCCGAGCTGGTGATGGCCCGCGCCAAGCGCATGGTGGAGCAGGGCGAGGACGTCGTGATCCTGCTCGACAGCATCACGCGTCTGGCGCGCGCGAGCAATCTCGTTGTCGAGCCCAGCGGCCGCACGCTCTCCGGCGGTCTGGACCCGACGGCGCTCTATCGCCCCAAGCGGTTCTTCGGCGCCGCCCGTAACATCGAGAACGGCGGCAGCCTCACCATCATGGCGACGATCCTGATCGAGACCGGCAGCCGCATGGATGAGATGATCTACGAGGAGTTCAAGGCCACAGGCAACCTCGACCTGCTGCTCGCTCGCGACCTGGCCAACCGTGGCACCTTCCCCGCGATCAACATCCAGAACTCCAACACCCGGCATCAGGAGCTGCTGTTCAGCGACGAGGAGATGCAGAGCATCTGGCAGCTTCGGCGTGCCCTGCACGCGATGGACATGAACGATGCCGCGGAGACGCTGCTCCAGGGCTTGCGCCGCACGAAGAGCAACCAGGAGTTTCTGGCAATGGCTTCGGAGTCGTTCAAGCGCAGGTAGTCAGGGGTCCGAGGCGCAGCGGCTGGCTGAGGGCCCGCTAACGCCATTCTGGCGTGGCTTCGCGGCCTCAGAACGGCGTTTCGGCCGCTCTTCCAGGGGGCACGGCGTCATGGCACCGGGCATGCAGGCGAGACAGGGCAGCGGCCACAAGCCGCGCGTGACGGCGTGGGTGCTGGTTGTGGCGGGTCTGGCCGCCCTGCCGGCATAC
>CAZIWQ010000710.1:0-2026 GCA_964542355.1 uncultured Armatimonadia bacterium | reverse complement strand
AGTGCCACGGACGAGGTGCGCCAGCTAACCGCCCAGATCGAGGACCTCGACTTCCTGAACCGACTGCAGATCACGCGTGAGCAGGCCGCTCGGCTGGTGCCGCTGCTGCGGGCTGGCGAGGGCTCGCGCCAGGCCGCTCAGCAGCAGGAGGAGCGCGCGGCGGCGGCGCTCGCCGCCGCCCTGCGCGAGAAGCGTGGCTTCCTCGTGAAAGACCAGCAGGTCCCCGCCGCACTGGCAGCCAGGGTTGCGCAGTTGACGGAGGAGACGCGGAAGGCGGGGGTGCCCGACCCCGCGGCGGAGAAGACGCTGGTCGAGGGCCTCCGCGCGGTGCTGTCCGCCGACCAGCTCTCGATTGCCGCCGGCGGGCTCGAGGCGCGCATGCAGGCGACTGAGATGCTCGACGGCTACCGGAAGCTGCCGCCGGACGATTTCGAGCGGGAGATCCGGCCGTTTGTGGAGGATCTGGCCTCCGGCTCCGGTGTGATGTCGGCGGACCAGCTCGAGGCGCTATTCCGCGAGGCCCGCGCGCTCCCCGCGGAGGAGTACAAGCAGAGCCGCGACAAGCTCGTGCGCCAGTTGGCGCCGCTGTTTGCGCCGGCCGGTGAGGCGCAAGACCAGATGGTGGCCCGGGCGTTCACCCGGCCGCAGCTCGTGACGCTGCTTGCCGAGAAGGCACAAGCCGGCGAGTAGCGAAGCGGCCTGGTGAACGACCAAAGAGGCCGGACACCGTGCGCGTAGCCATCTTCACCAACACCTACCACCCCACCCTCAACGGCGTCGCAAACTGCGTCGATGCCTATCGACGGGGCCTCGAGACGCGCGGCCACGACGTCTACGTGTTCGCGCCCTGCCCCGGCGACTGGGACCCCGCGCGCGATGCCCCGCACATCCTGCGCTTCCCCGCACTGCCCCTCCCCGGCGACTGGGACTACGACATCGCGGTGCCCTACTCCAAGCCGGTCATGCACGCGTTGCGCGATGTCACCTTCGATGTCGTCCACACGCAGCACCCGGTGTGGGTGGGGGCGTGGGGGGCGTGGTTCGCGCGGTGGGCCGGTCTGCCGCTGGTGACGACCATCCATACGCAGTACGAGCTGTACGCCCGGCTGGTTCCGCTTCCCGAGCCGTTGGTCGACGCCTATCTGAAGGTGCAGGTCAGTAGCTACTGCAACAAGTGTCAGGTGGTCACGACCCCGGTGCAGTCCACGCGCGAGCGGCTGATCGACCAGGGCATCGTGGTGCCGATCGAGCTGCTCTACAACCCCATCGAGCTGGCACGCCTCCCCGTCCCCGATCCGGCGCGGGTCCGCGCCGCCCACGGCCTCGCCGCGGATGCGTTCGTCATCGGCTTCATCGGCCGGCTGGCCCCCGAGAAGAACCTCGAGACTGTGCTGGAGGCCTGCAGCCTCGTGCTAGCCCGGGTCGCGGGGGCCCGCGTGCTGATGGTGGGCGACGGGGCCGAGATGAAGAGCCTGCGCGCCCTCGCCGACCGGTTGGCGATCGCGGACCGAGTCGTGTTCACCGGCGCGGTCGACCACGAACAGGTCGCTCACTACCAGGCCGCCCTCGACGTATTCGTGACGGCGAGCATGAGTGAGACGCAGCCGCTATCGTACACCGAGGCAATGGCCGTCGGGACCCCGGTAGTCGCGGTGCGGGCTCCGGGGGCCCGGGACATGATCGAGTCCGGCACAAACGGCCTGCTGAGCGAGGCCGGTGAGGGGGCCGCCGGCCTCGCGGCCCAGGTGCTGCTGCTCGCCCGCGACCGTGTCCTGCGCGACCGCATCGTCGCCACTGCCCGTCAGCGCGTCAAGCGCTACGACCTCGGATGTGTGACAGACCGGCTCCTCGAGATCTACACCCTCGCCATCGACCGCTATCGCTCCGAAGACGACCACCGGACCTGGTGAGCGCGGGGCGCCGTGGAGGGGCCGGCTCCCGCAGAGCGGGACGGTCGCCGCGTAGGTCGAGCGTCTCGCTCGACAAGACCCGCCGACCGGGACGGTCGGCCTACGCGTCTGCCGCG
>CAZIWQ010000709.1:0-4373 GCA_964542355.1 uncultured Armatimonadia bacterium | reverse complement strand
GGGGCAGGAGGAGCGACGAGGTGAGTTGGCGCACCACAGCTTGGCGCCGACGAGTGGGGTTGTCAAGCACTGCGCCATGGTTGCCTGGGAGGGGTCTCGAGTCCCCACCCGGCTCGCCCGGCGCGGGGTTGCCAGTGCGTGTGCGCGCAGGCTCGGCTGCCCCGCGCCAGCCGCCACCGCGGGCGGGCAGCCGTGACCTCTGGCCGGCCGCCCGCCCACTGCCCTAGCGCACCCAGCTGGCCTGGGTGACCAGCTGCCAGAGGGCGGTGTTGTGCAGCGCCACCTGGGTGGCAAAGCGCGGCGTGGTGCTGGCCGGGAAGGTGGCCAGGGTGGCGTCGCCAACCAGGAAGAGGTTGAAGTCCTGGGCCAGGTTGTCCCAGCCGCAGGTGGTGGCCTTGACGCACATGTCGGTGGCGTAGCCGATCAGCAGCACGTGCCGGATGCCCCGGCAGCGGAGACAGTCGCGCACCTTCTCGTAGCCCTCGCCGTCGTAGAAGACGAGGTCGGTGGGGCGACGGTCGAGGGCGGAATGCACCGGCATCGGTAGCTCCCAGAAGCCCTCCCCGTTAGCGCCGCGATGGGCATCGGTGGAGGGCGTCTGCGTCATGTAGCTATGTGCCGGATTTCGGGGGTCGAGCGCGAGCTCGGCCACCAGCGGCGTGCCGGTGAAGCTGTGCGCCCGCAGCAGCTCCCCGAGCCGCCGCTCGCCCTCCGGCGGGTTGAGCGCTCCCGGTGGCGTGTCGATCGAGGCATAGAGCAGCTTGCGGAGGTCATCCTCCCCGCGTGGCATGGAGTAGCCGACGAGACCGACCCGCTCGCGCAGCCGCTGCAGGAACGGGTTGACGACCTGTGTGATGTGCCTCCCGGCAAGCTGGTTCTTCTCGCGGGTGCAGAAGAAGGCGCAGCCGGCGGGCTCGGGCGTTACCAGCCCGTGATCGTCATCGATCCCCCACGGGTGCACCATGATGATCGCGGTCGCCCTCGCCTCGAGCCGGTTCTCCATCTCGACGATCCCCCGGACGTTGTACCAGTAGCGCCAGGCCCGGACGGTGAGATCGCCGGTGGGCTCGTCCACCACCGGCGCGGTCAGGTAGCGGTCCTCGCACTGCAGCGGCTCGACGAACTCGGGGTAGTCCGCGAGCAGCGGCGGCGGGCCGGTGAGCTTCTCCGGACGGCTCTGGTAGGTCACGCTCCGTCCCTCCCGGGGGGTGCCGGCCGCTTCCAGGCGCGGGCGCCCCGAATGCCCTCGTATAGCCCCCCGATCTCGATGGCCAGATCGCGATAGCGGTACAGCACCTGTTCCGAGTCGCCGGCGATCGTGCGGATGGCTTCGGCGGTCACGAACATGTCGGCAAGACGCTCCCGCACCGCGCTGCTGCCGGCCCGGACGGTGTCACACAGTTGGCGATGGAGGTCCGGGGCCGGGGCATGGTCGGGATGCACGAGCGCGTTCATCTGTGCGACGCGACCCTCGACCGCCACGGCGAACTCGCGGTAGGCGACCATGCGCTGCTCGATCCGGCGGAGCATCGCGGCGGCGTGGTCGAGCAGGGCCTGGAGCTGCTGAGGGGCGGTATCCGCCAGCTCCGGTTGCTGTTCCCACAGGCGCTTGAGCTCGTCGATGGTCCCGCAGACATCGACGTGCTTGGTGCTGGTCGCGGGGAGGGCGGCGTCGGCCACGGCGACCAGCTTGCCGTCGACGAGGCGCATGAGGGACAGCTCCATGGCGCCGCCGTCCTCGTAGACGAACAGCGGTGACAGGTCGTGGCCGCGCTCCTCGATGTGGGCGCGCCCGCGGCGGAGCACCTCGATGATGGCCTCCCGGTGCGGCGACGGCGGCATCCAGCGGCTGTCAGCGTAGTCGTCCATCGCAAGGGCCTCCCTGAGCCAGTTGGACCGGTGCGGGACGACAACGCTGGCATTCCTCGCGCCGTTCCGTGCGGTTGTCATCCTGAGCCCAGACCGCTGCGCGGTCTTCAGGCGAAGGACCTGCCAGAGGAGAGGGCGCTTGTAGTCGCGACGCGATCCTTCGTCGCTGCGGCTTCTGAGAAGCCGCATGCGCTCCTCAGGATGACATCGCCGGGGAGCGGCGGTGCCCCGCCCGATCCGATGACGCCCGTCGCGCACGTTGCGCCGCATGGCACTCGACTCCGGCCCGACGCCAGTAGCTACACCGGCATCAGGTGCGGGACGTTGGTGCAGATGATGTCGACGCCGAGGCCGGCGAAGTAAGCCCACCGCGTCGGGTCATCCAGCGTCCAGGCGTTGACCTTGATCCCCGCGGCATGCGCCCGCTCTACCAGCGCCGCGTCGACGTCCGGGTAGGCGACGTTGAACCACGGCAGCTTGTGCTCTTGCGCAATCGCGAGATCGGCGGCCCGCCCGGTGATCAGCGCCAGCGTCCCCTCCGGCCAGTGCTTACGGGTCTCCAGGATCGCTTCCAGGCCGAACGAGGAGACGATACTCTGGGCCAGCACGCCGCCGTCGGCGAGCGCCTGAACGACCTTGAGGCTGCTGAGCGGATCGGCGGAGGACTTGATCTCGACGTTGAGGCGGATGCGGTCGCCCACGAGCGCGACTACCTCGGCGAGGGTGGGCACGGTCTCGCCGGCGAACTCGGGGGCAAACCAGCTCCCGGCGTCCAGCGCCTTGATCTGAGCGAGGGTCATCTCGGCGATGGCGCCGCTCCCATTGGTGCAGCGGTCCACGGTTGCATCGTGCATCACAATCAGCTCGCCATCGGCGGACAGGTGGACGTCGAGCTCGACCCACTCGGACTTCGTCTCCAGGGCAGCGGCAAAGGCGGCGAGGGTGTTCTCGGGCGCGAGCCCGGAGTTGCCCCGGTGGGCCATGAGTGCGGGTTGCATGGTGTCACTCCTTCAGCGTTGGGGATCGGCAGGTGGGGTCCCTGGTCGGCCGCTCGGACGAGCATTGCGGCGGCGGCACGTGTGACAGGCCCACGCCGACGTCGTGCGGGAGACGGCGGCACAGCGGCAGGCGGCCCCCGCTGAAGTTCCCTGTCATGCGGTCGGCGCCCTCCCGCCGACCGGGCCGGGCACTGCCGATGGCCCCTCGCAGCCTCCTTTGCTGTCCGCCGTCGTCGGCCCTGGCGGGCAGGGCCGGCGGCCTACCGTGGGGGCATCGGTGCGATGGGGGCGGCGAGGCCCGGCGGAAGTCCGGGGATCGGGGTTTCGACAGTGGCGCTGCGGCGAGCGGACCGGTCGTACAGACTCGGTATCCGCCCCTGCGCAAAGCGCCGGCGCCAGATGCGCACCGTCTGGTGGTTCACCCCCACCACCGCCGCGATCTCGTGGTTGCTCAGTCCGTCAGCGGCCAGGAGGATCATGCGGGCGCGGCGGGCCACGCGGCGCGAGCAGGCCTGCGGCGCCAAGAGGCGGGTGAGGCGTGCTGTCTCCTCGGCGGACAACTGGATGGTGTGTTGTCGGGCAGAGTGCATGGGGCTCCCCTGGTCTCAGTGTCGGCTGCGTCCCCGTACCCGGGCCGATGGGCCGCTACTTGCGCATCTCCAGCCACCAGTCGAACTCGGTGGGGCCCTCGATGACGCGCACCCGCGCGATGCCCATCGCGTGCAGCTTGTCGGGGATACCCGCGTCCATCTTCACCCAGTTGTCCGGCTTCTCCGCACGCTTCTTGGCGCACCATGCCGTCAGGCGGGCGAGTGAGTCGGCGTCCAGCAGGCGCGAGAGGCCGCCGCCCATGTAGGCGACGCCGCCGGGTCTGAGGATGCGGTAGGCTTCCCGGAACCCCGCCAGCATGTCGGGCCACTCAAACAGGGAGTTGCGGCTCACGACCAGGTCGGCGAAGTTGTCCTTGAACGGCAGGTTCTGAGCGTCGCCCTCCACGCCACGGACCCGACCGGTCAGCCCGGCTTCATCTGCGAGCACGTTGCACAGCCGCACGGCGGCGGGGTTGATGTCCAGGTCGTACACGGTGAGCTTGGTGACCTTCGCCAGCTCGATGGCCAGGGAGCCCTCGGCGCCACCCAGGTCCACACACACGCCCTCGGTGATGCCGTAGTCCTGCACAAGCTGCTTAGCCAGCGCCGGATAGACGGGTGCGAACACCCGCGTGGCCACGTTGTAGAAGCCGAACTTGTGGATGAGCGCCTCCTTGTAGGAGGCATCCTGCGCGCTGCTGGGCGCGATCGTCACCAGCACCGCCAGCACGACGAGTGCCACCGACACGATCCGTTTCATGGTGTCTCTCTCCTGATGCCCTTTGTCGAGCGGGACGCTCGACCTACGCGGCGGGTGCCCGGGGCTCAGCCTTTGTCGAGCGAGACGACGCCGCTGTCTTTCGCGTCGTTCCGCCTGCCTGTCATCCTGAGCCAGGACCGCGCAGCGGTCCGCCAG
>CAZIWQ010000708.1:2136-4376 GCA_964542355.1 uncultured Armatimonadia bacterium | reverse complement strand
GGTTTCGACGGAGAGGCAGGAAAGTTGGAGCTGCGAGCCGAGATCCCCGTCATCTCGTTAAACGCGGGAACAAGATAACCGCCAACCAACCATTGGCATTGGCTGCTTAACGCAGCCGTGTCTGCCGGTTCGCTCTAGTCAGGGCCGGGTCAGACATCATCTAGACTAGATACCCAGGCTGTGACCGCCTGCTAAGCAGCCGGGGAACTAACAGCGGGCTAGCCGCCACCAGCCGCGTGTTCGGGGACGGCGGCGGCGAAACCTGACCGAGCACTACGCTCGTAGACGCTCCTCCAGTCCCCTTTTCGGACGCGGGTTCAATTCCCGCCGCCTCCACCATCGTCTTGCTTGACGAACATGAGCTCCCCGGCGGGGGAGGCACCGGGACAATCACGCGCCATGGGGGGCCGTGTGGTCCGTCGCATCGACCGCCGCTGGATCCAGTTTGGTCTGCTCACCGTAGGCGTCGTCGGTGTGAGCATGCTCATCGGCGTGTTGCCGGTGTGCCTCGTGCTTGCGGGGCTGACGACTGAGACCTGTCTCGGAGTGTCGACCGAGACCCTTGTGGGGGTTGGCCTGACACTGTCGGTCTGCGCCAACGTCGTCGGGTTCTCGTGGCTGATTGTCAGAGGGTTCGACATGTTCGAGGTGGAGCAGGCGTATCGGGACGGCAAGTAGCGCTTCCGACAAGGGTACGCGGAGCCGTCTGAGATGAAGCTGAGGTCAATGCCCAGAACCCACATGATACGGTTGCGCAGGCTTGGAACCTGCGTGCTCGCAATGCTCGGCGCCGCCTGTGTGTGCGGCGCCGAAGGTGTTGTGGGGATCGTCATTGCCGGCAAGCCGCTGGAGAACGGGCCGGTGCCGGAGGTCGCGGGCGGGGTTGTGTGCGGGCCGTTAGCGCAGTGCGCGGCGTTAGCCGGGGCGAAGGCCTCGTGGGACCTCAAGGCCCGCCAGCTCACGATCACGATGCCGGGCAAGCCGGTCATCATCGCGATCGCCGGTGCGGACCGCGCGCGCTGTGGCGACCGCGTCGTCCCGCTCGGCCGCCCGGTCGAGCTGCGGGCCGGTGCCTGCTACGGCCCGCTCAGCCCGATCCTGCAGGCGATGGGGCTGACGGTGCACTGGCAGCGCGGTTCCAGCTTTCTGTTGGCCAACGGGACAGTAACGGGCCTGTCCGTGCGTGCCGGCGCCGCCGGCGCTCGCGTCTGCATCACGACTTCGGTGCCGGTGGCGCCCCGCCTGGTCACCGCCAGCGACCCGCCGCGACGCTACGTCGACCTCACGGGGGTGGAGGCTGGCCGCGCCTTCGCCGGCATCCGCTACATCTACACGGGCCCGCTGGCGCGGGTGCGAACCGGCCAGTTGGAGAAGGCCCCGGGGACCACGCGCGTCGTCGCCGACCTCGGCCTCGCGGCGCGCGCCGCCTGGGAGCCCGCCGCCGATGGGCGCGGAGGCGAGATCGTCATCGGCGAGGCCGACGGCCGGCTCCCGATCGTTGAGCGCAACCTCCCGAAACTGACCGATCTCACGACCATCCAGCGAGACGCCGGGACGGAGAGCCTGCGCGCCCGGGTCAACTGGCGTGTCACGCCGACCTGGGACCTGCTCGCACGCCCCCCGCGCATCGTGCTGACCCTTCCCGAGGTGGAAGCCACAATCGGCGAGACGAGCCTGCCGATGTGTGGCGAGTTCATCGACCGCGTCGAGCTGAGCCGAGTCGCCTCGCCCCCCGCGACGACGCTGACAGTCTACCTGCGCGAGCTGATGCGGTTCGAGGTCCACTCGCTGCCGGAGGGTGGTGCCGAGGTCGCCTTCCGGCGAGGGCGGCTGTGCGACCAGAAGGTCGTCATCGATGCCGGGCACGGCGGACGCGACGACGGTGCCAGGGGGCGGGTGTTGCGCGAGAAGGACGTCAATCTCGACGTCGCATGTCGCACCGCGCGGCGGCTGCAGGCCGCGGGGGCCCGCGCGGTCCTCACGCGCAGCGATGACACGTTGGTGGACCTGTTCGAGCGCCCGGAGATCGCCACCCGTGCGGCCGCCGACATGTTTGTCAGCATCCACTGCAACGCCATGCCCGGGCGCAACCAGGGGCACGGTACGGAGACGTTCTACTACTGGCCGGCGAGCAAGTGCCTCGGGCTGATCATGCAGCGGGCGCTCGTCAATGGGCTCAAGCGCACCGATCGCGGCCTGAAGACCGCGCGCTTTGTCGTCATCCGCAAGACGATGGTGCC
>CAZIWQ010000708.1:0-2126 GCA_964542355.1 uncultured Armatimonadia bacterium | reverse complement strand
TCAACCATGACGAGGAGGAAGCGCTCCTGCAGCAGGAGCGCACGCGCGAGGTGGCGGCGGCCTCCATCGTTGAGGGGCTGCGGCAGTTTGTGGAGGGGACCGGTCCGCTGGCGGCGAATGTTGAGCGCCAGCCCAGTCCCGGACGGCGGTAGCCTCGCCCGCCGAGAGCCGCTCCGCCGCTGTTGCCGTTCGCCGTTATAGCCCCGCCTCGTCGTCCCGTGGGCGGACGTCGCTGGGGGTCGCGCCGGGCCGTGCGCCCGGCCTCCCTGGGTGTGCCGTGCCATCCCCACAATGACCGCACAGAGAGGAACGAGTGTCTTGACCCGTGAAGACGGTCGTGGCAACGCGGACCTGCGTGAGTGCAGGATCCTCGTCGGAGTGAACAAGTATGCTGAGGGCTCGTGCCTGATCACCGTGGGGGGCACGAAGGTGCACATCACCGCCTCGATTGAGGATCGCGTCCCGCGGTGGATGCTTGAGAGCGGCGAAGGCTGGATCACCGCCGAGTACGGGATGCTGCCGCGCTCGACCTCGGAGCGCAGCTCGCGCGAGGCCGCGACCGGCAAGCAGGGCGGCCGGACGCTGGAGATCCAGCGCCTGATCGGTCGCTCGCTGCGCCAGGCCTGCGACACCAAGCTCATGGGCCAGCGCACCATCACCCTCGACTGTGATGTCATTCAGGCCGACGGGGGGACGCGCACGGCCTCCGTCACCGGGGCGTACGTGGCCCTCGCCCAGGCGTGCAAGCACCTCGAGCGCAAGCAGCTTGTCAAGCGCAACCCGCTGGCGCGGCAGGTCGCCGCAGTGTCCGTCGGCATCGTCTCCGGCGAGCTCCTGCTCGACCTGTCATACTCGGAGGACAGCCGGGCCGGCGTCGACCTGAACCTGATCATGACCAATGATGGCCGCATCGTCGAGCTCCAGGCCACCGCCGAGGGCGAGGCCTTCACCAAGCAGCAGCTCGACGACCTGATGAAGCTGGGGCAGACCGGCATCCAGCACCTGTTTGAGAAGCAGGCCGAGGCGCTCGCCAAGCTCGGCGACTGAAAGCGAGGACGCACTGATGGAGTACCGCAGGCTCGGCACGAGCAACCTTGAGATCTCGACCATTGGGTTTGGCGGCTGGGCGATGGGCAAGAGCTTCTGGGGCGATGACGTCGTCGACGAGGACTCCATCGCGGCGATCCGCCGTGCGCTGGAGCTGGAGATCACCTTCATCGACACCGCCCAGATCTACGGCTGCGGACATTCCGAGCAGGTGCTCGGGCAGGCGCTGGTGGGCTACCCGCGGGAGCGCGTCATCATCGCCACGAAGACCGGCCTGCAGTGGGACGACGAGGGGAAGATCAGCCACAACAACTCGCCCGAGTTCGTGCTCGGATCGATCCAGGACAGCCTGGAGCGGCTCCGCACCGACTACATCGACCTGTATCAGATCCACTGGCCCGATGACGCAGTTCCCCTCGCCGACACGGCCGCCGCGATGAAGCAGCTCTTCGACGCCGGCACCATCCGGGCCGTCGGCGTATCGAACTTCTCGGTCGAGCAGATGACCGAGTTCATGGCGGTGTGCCCGCTGCACTCGCTGCAGCCGCCCTACAGCCTGCTCAACCGGAAGATCGAGGCGAGCATCCTGCCGTTCTGTCGCGAGCACAGCATCGGGGTCCTGGCGTACAGCCCGATGGCGCGCGGGCTGCTCACCGGCAAGTACGGCGCCGACGCGACCTTCCCCGAGACGGATGGGCGTGCCGGAGACGGCCTGTGGCACGGCGAGCGATTCCAGCGCAACCTGGCGGCCGTCGCCGAGCTGAAGACGCTGGCGGCGACGCACTCGCGGACGGTGGCACAGCTTGCGATGGCCTGGGTCTTGAGCCAGCCGGGTCTCACTTGCGCCCTGTCGGGCACCAAGCGCCCGTACCAGATTGAGGAGACCGCGGCTGCGGCCGGGTGGCAGCTCAGCGGAGCGATGCTGGCGGCGATCGACGAGATCATGCAGCGCACCGGCGCCGGCTAGCGGTACGACGCCGCTGTTCTTGTGCTCGTCCTGTCGGCGACCGCACGAACCGTGCCGCCAGGCCCATGTCATCCTGAGGAGCGCATGCGGCTTCACAGAAGCCGCAGCGACG
>CAZIWQ010000707.1:0-4393 GCA_964542355.1 uncultured Armatimonadia bacterium | reverse complement strand
ATGCGGCTTCGCAGAAGCCGCAGCGACGAAGGATCACATTGCGCCAACAAGCGTCCTCGACTGGTGGTGATCCTTCGCTGGCGGACCGCTATGCGGTCCTGGCTCAGGATGACAGGTAGGCGGAACGACGCCAAGAACAGCGCCGTCGTCTCGCTCGACAAGACCGCCGACCGGGACGGTCGGCCTACGCGACTGCGGCTTCTCACGGGCCGAGGTCAGCGCCCATGCCCTCCGCCCCCCACCGGGCGTGCCACGCCTCCGTGAAGGCCTGCGCCGTCAGATCATCCAGGACCACGAAGTCGACCCGCTCAAGCGAGCCGCCCGCGTCGGCGCTGAGCTGTGCCTCGACAGTCTCCAGGAGGATACGGGCACAGCGGTCCCTGGGGAATCCAAAGATGCCCGCGCTGACGGCCGGGATTGCGAGGCTGGCCAGGCCGAGCTCCGTCGCACGCTGTAGGCTGCTGTTGATCGCTCCGGCCAGCTTGGCGTCCCCCTGCGGGTCACTGCCCCGGGGACCAACCGCGTGGATCACGTACCTGGCGGGGAGCCGCCCGGCACCCGTGACGACGGCCTGTCCCTCGGGGCAATGGCCGATGCGATCGGATTCACGCTGGATCTGTTCCCCACCCCGCCGCACGATGGCGCCGGCAACGCCGCCACCGTGCGCCAGGGCACAGTTGGCGGCATTGACGATTGCGTCGGTGTCGGCGAGAGTGATGTCTCCCTGCACCAGGCGCATCCGGCGGCGCCCGACGGTGTGCTCGGCGATCACTCGGCTCATGCGAGATCCCTCCTCGCAGCCCTCACGCTCAGGAGTTGGCGGCGATCAGGTCGCGGATCCACCCCGCCTGCTCCTGGTGGCCGTCGATCAGGTTCCCCGACAGGATCGAGAAGCCGTCGATCGTGCCGGCCGCCAGGTTGCGCTCCACCGACTCCCACTGCACACGCACGCGATCCAGCGGGACCGGAGCTTGCAGGGTATAGTCGCGCAGGTAACAGCCCATGATCAGTGGCTTGCCCGGGAACCGCTCGCGGCAGCGCTGGATGCCCGCGTCCTGCTCGGTGAGATCCTCCGACTTCCAGATCCACAGATTGACGACATCGATGAACGGCGCCAGTTGCTCCCACTCCGGAGCCTCGAGCTCATGGGTGTAGACGACGACCCACAGCCGGAGCCGCGCGGAGGCGTGCTTCACCGCCGCATACACCTCGCCGTACTGCGCGGGCGACATCGCTTCACGCCTGAGCAGCCCGAGCATGTCATCATGGAACGCACCAGTGATGTTCGGGAATCGCGTGGCGAGCTCGCTCACGAAGGCCGCCTCCCGCTTTACCGACTCCGGCGCGGCATCGACCCAGTGGTCGCTCCCGCCTCGCTCTGTGTCCCGGTACTTCCACTTGGCGATGTCGCACGTCACCTCGTCCAGCCACGAGAGGTGTCGCAGCGCGAACTCGCTGTTGGGGTGGAACATGTAGTTGGCGCGCGTCAGGCCGAAGAAGCGGCACCCATCTCCCACCCCCAGAATCGACGGATCGACCCCGGGGTCAAGCCCTTGCCCCTCCCAGACCCAACCAACATCACGTAGTCTCACGGCGGCGCCCCCTGTCCTGTCTGCCTGATTGACGTCCGCTCACGATGTCTGTTCGCCACCGGGGTGTCAAGGACCTTCCGACATGGAATGCGACATCAAAAAGTCTTTGCGCCTACTATCATACCACATAATGGATGGCACACTCAATTACCAGAGCGTACCCTGAGCAGGTACCAGCTTCTCCCCCGACGAATCAGCAACCTCGAGCCGATCACGTGCCCGCACCGGAGGGTTGTTCCATGACACGCCTGGGACTGCTGATCTGCCTGCTGGCCTGTCCGGTGGTATCCCCCTGCGCCCGGGTCACCCTGGCCCGCGACGGCAAGCCGGCCGCCACCATCGTCACGCCCACCGTGCCAGACGCCATGGCGACCAGTGCGGCGCGCGAGCTGCAGCACTATGTCACGGCTGTCTGCGGCGTCGAGCTGCCGATCCGGGAGGGCGGCAAGCGCGTGGCGGGGGCCGGGCTGTACATCGGTCGCTGCGAGATCACGACTGCGGCCGACCTCCCCGCGGCGGACCTGAACCCGGAGACGTATGCCATCCATACGCGCGACGGGAACGTGCTGTTCACGGGCCGATGGCCCACGCCGACGTACTTCGCCGTCGCCTCATTCCTCGAGGGCAGCCTGGGGGTGCGCTGGTTCGCTCCGGGTGAGCTATGGGAGTACGTTCCGCGCGGCACACCCGGCGAGCTGACGGTCGCGGTTACCGACACCGTCAGCGTGCCTGAGACCTCGCCGCGCATCTGGTCAGGCCATGCCTGGTTCGACGATTGGAAGGCCTGGGGGTTGCGCAACAAGGCGGTGCTTGGCGAGGTAGTGCCCCGGCGCCAGTTCCAGAACTTCCTTAACCGGGTGTTCCCGCCGGAGAAGTACGCGCACGATCATCCCGAGTACTACCCGCTGATCGGCGGCAAGCGCTGGATCCCGCCCCCCGGCAGTGACTCCAACTGGCGGCCGTGCGAGAGCAACCCCGAGGTGCTCCGCCTCACAGTCGAGTATGCGCGCCGCTGGTTTGATGAGCACCCCACGATTGACAGCTTCTCGCTGGGGATGGATGACATCTCGCACCTGTGCTCGTGCGCCGGCTGCCGGGCGATGGATGCGCATCCCGACTCCTACGAGAAGGGTCAGTTCTCGGATCGCCACTACAAGTTCGTCAACGCGGTGGCGCGGGAGGTCGCCAAGACTCATCCCGACCGCTACATCGGCACGCTGATCTACGCCATCGCGCGCGAGCTCCCCGAGACCGTGGCGCGGCTCGAGGACAACGTGTTCGGCTTCATCACCGAGACCTCGGCGGCATGGTGGATGCCCGGGCGCCAGGAGGCCGACCAGGCCCTCACCCGCGAATGGGCCAAGCGCTGCAAGCACTTGTCGCGGTATGACTACTACGGCTTCGCGAGCATGACGCCGCGTTTCTACCCGCACCACATGGACGAGCAGATCAAGTTCGACAAGTCACTGGGGATGGAGGGGATGTACGCTGAGGTCTATACCTTCCTGCCCCACACCGCCCCGATGATGTGGGCGCTGGCGAGACTGCAGTGGGACAGTCGTCCCCCGGTGGACGAGCTGCTCAATGAGTTCTATGCGAAGATGTACGGGCCGGCGGCCGGGGTGATGAAGCAGTACTTCGACCTCCTGGAGCGGTCGTACAACACGCCCCGTCCCGGCCGGGGTGCCTGGGAGCACCGCAACCTCCGCAACCAGGCACTCGCCATCTCCGCCGAGGACATGGAGACAGCCTTCGCGCTGCTGGACAGTGCCCGCGAGACGGCGGCTGACAACGCGATCCGCGCCCGCATCGAGATCCACCAGGCGGCCCTCCAGTATGCCAGCTACGCCGTCTATCCGTCCGCGATCTCCGAGCGCGCCGCCGCCCTCCGGATCGAGGATCAGCGCTCCGCCGAGCAGGCGGTGGCAATGGCTGGCAAGCTGGCGCAGCTCACCGCGGGGCGGGAGGCCTGCTGGGCTGCCGCCGCGCAACGGAACGATCTCCTCGGCGAGACTGTGCGTGGCCTCGGTCGGATGGGCTACCTGCAGACCGGCACCGTACCCGACATCGAGCGGGGCGCGCTCGTCGGCGCCATGAAGGCCATGGAGTGGTACTCGCGGAATGCGCCGGACAAAGTCGCGGCGGCCTCCGCACAACTTGCGGGCAGTGGCAACAGCCCGTTCGGTGAGGCCGTGCGCGCCTGGGTGTGGGTCATGCAGAAGCAACCACCAAACCTGGTGGTCAACGGTGACTTCGAGGACCGGGGCACCAACACCGGCACGGCGGAGCAAGACTGGACCACGGCAGGGGCGCCCCGGGGCTGGTCGACGTGGTCGGCCAACGCGCCGACCACGCGCTTCGCGGTGCTGGGTGGCAAGGGGCACACCGGTTCCGCCGCCGCCACCATCTCCGGCGGCGTGTCCTCGTGCTACCTCCAGAGCTGCGCGGTCACAGCGGGCCGGAAGTACCTGTGTGTCTGCTGGGCCGCGGGCGTACCCTCGGGCAAGGCTTCCGGGGCCAAGCTCGGGATCCGCTATCGCGATCCGGCGGGTGCCTGGCACAAACGCCAGGACCTGGAGCCGACCATCCACCTGGGGGGAGCCGACGGTGCGTGGCAGCCGTTAGCCATGATGGTCACCGTGCCCGAGGGGGCGGCAGGGCTCCTGGTCATGCCGGGCGCCGCGGCCCAGGACGCGGGCGCGATGGCGCTCTTCGACGATGTGGCCCTCTATGACGTCACGGAGTTGAAGTGACAGCAGCTAGCTCCCGGGGTGAGTGCCGGGCGGAGGGCTCACCGCGGG
>CAZIWQ010000706.1:0-4394 GCA_964542355.1 uncultured Armatimonadia bacterium | reverse complement strand
CGCGTGACGGTTGGCAAGCGGCGCCCCGTCGCGCTCGGGGGAGCGCTCCTACCACGACACGGCCAACGGCTGCGATCCCGCAGGGCGGGATCGCGGTCCCAGGGAACGACACGACACGGCACGACACGGCGTACGTCGGCGGGGTCCTGCCCTACACGACGACTCCGGGGCTCGCCGTTCACCTCCCCGCAAGGCGGGGGCCGGGGGGTAGGTCGCCGTCGCCCGCTGCCACATGCCACATGCCGCCTCCAAAGGGGAGCTGACCATGCGTGCTCTGCCCGTCGTCGCGTTGATCGTCGCCGCTGCCGGGATGAGCTCCGCCTACCAGCCCAAGTCCAACATCACGCGCGGAATCTACTGCCACCCGGGCGGCGCGATGTCCAGCGCCGTGTGGGCCCCCTTCCGCACCACGGGCAAGTATGTCACCGACGAGAAGCACAGCGGCGAGTGCAGCATCGTGTGTGATAACACCAATGGTGCGATCGGCAGCGGGGCCGGCGTGACCCAGCGCGTAACGCTGGGCCAGACGGCACCCCGGCCGCTCAAGATCGCCGGATGGAGCAAGGCGCAGGGCGTGGCCGGGACGCCGGGCTACCAGTACTCGCTCTACGTCGACCTCACCTACACCGACGGTGAGTCGTGGGCGATGCAACTCGCCGTGTTCAAGCCTGGCACCCATGACTGGGAGTATGCGGAGACGGTGATCGAGCCCAAGAAGCCGCTGGCCTCCGCGGCGTTCTATGCGTTCATCCGGGAGAAGCCGGGAGTGGTGTGGTTCGATGACCTGTTCTTCGGCGAGCCCGCCGGGGCGAATCTGCTCAAGAATCCGGGCTTTGAGAAGGAGAACCGTGTCGACACCGCGGCCCGCGAGAAGCTGCTCGCCGAGTACGCCGACCTCAACGCCAACGCCATGCACATCTACCTGTCGCCCAATGCCCCCCTGTGGGAGTCGCCGCTGCGCAAGCAGCACTACGAGGGCGAGAGCCCCCTGGCTGAGTTCCTGCGCGTCATGCGCGAGCATGACATCGGCGTCTGGGTGACGATGGGTGACCTCGGGCAACCGTGCAAGGATGCCGACGACCCGGCGTTCCCCATCTACGCCTGCCCCAATGGGAAGTGGGGCGACAACTCGGTCGCCGTGCTCAGTGACATCGCCCGCAACGATATCGCCGGCGTCTCACTCACCCCGGACGAGTACAACTACACCAACTACGGGCTGAAGGAGGGCTTCGGCAAGCACGCCGACGCCCGTGTGAGGAAGTTCTACGAGGACCTACCGGGCTACTGTGACTGCCCCCGCTGCCGGGAGCGCTTCCAGCAGACATACGGCACTGCGATGCCGGACCTGCATCGCGTCGCTCAGACTGACGACTGGCGCAAGTACATCAACTTCCGCTACCTCACCACCACCGACTGGCTGCGGCGCGGCGCGCAGGCCGTCAAGCAGGCCAACCCCGAGTGCCGCGCCGACTCGCTGATCTGCGTCACTCCCGTGTGCTCCGACCGGTGGTGGAGTGTCGGGGTGGCGTGGGATGACGCCGGCTACAAGAGCGGCATCGACTTCCTCACCACCGACCCCTACATCGAGCTGCACAACTACCTCGGCGACTCCACGCACTGGTATGTGACCGAGACCGCCGAGCGGCTGACCGGCGCCCACCCCCGGCGCCAGTGCGGGATCGTGCTGGAGGCGTCGCGCCTGCGCCCCGACTACCGGGAGCTCGATCCGGTCGAGGTGTACGGCTCGGCCCTCACCGCAGTGTTCCACGGCGCGAAGGAGCTCGCCTGGTGGCACCACTCGCATATCACCGGCCTGAGCCCCACTGCCGTCGACGCCAGGCAGACCTACGCCACCGTCAAGGCCACCTACCAGCTCCTCAAGGATGTCGACCCCTGGCTGCAGGACCTCCGCTCCGTCAAGCGGGTTGCCCTGCTGCACTCGCGAGCCTCGGAGGACTGGTGGCGCTTCTACACGGAGGGCAAGCCCGCGGCCTGCCTGACCCATGCCGGCAAGGACGCCCGCTATGCCTCCCGCGCGCAGGTCGAGGTGCTGATGCACGCGCTGCGCAAGAATGTGCCCGTGGACCTGTTCTATCTGGAGTCCGTCACCGCCGAGCAACTGGCCGACTACCCGGTCGTCGTCGTGCCGTTCGCCTTCGCCATCTCTGACCGGCAGGTCAAGGTGCTGCAGGCGGTGGCACAGGCCGGGAAGGCGGTCGTGGTGATCTCCGAGTGTGGCTCCTTGACCGAGGAGGGCATTGTGCGCGAGCGACCGGCCCTGCTCGACTTGCTGGGCCTGCAGGCGCTCCCCGGTGGCGAGCAGAGCGGACCTCTCACCGCCCGCCCGCCGCTGGACGCCGCCGGCCACCTTCCCGCAGGGACCGTCACCAGCTACGCCACGGTGACGCCGGTGGCGGGAACGCAGTGCTGGGCACTGGTGAACGAGGTCCCGGTGATACTCGCCCGGTCCGAGGGGAAAGGGCGTATCGTCTTCCTCGCCGGGGAGTTCGGGGCGGGGCTGCCACAGGACTACCGCAATGAGCGCAAGGGGCGCAGCCAGCGCGTGTATCCGCCGCGGCTGGCGGAGACGCCGTCAGAGCTCTTGCTCGCGCTCTACCGATCGCTCAGTGACGGGGATCCGGTTGTGGGGCTGGCACGCGAGGTGAAGGTCGAGGGGCCGGCTCCTGAGTTCCCGGACGACGTGGAGGTCCGCATGGCCGAAAACAGCGCCGGTGACCTGGTGTGCCTGTGCACCAACTGGACCGGCGGCACGGCGACGCTCGGGCTTGCGCTCGACACCGGGCGCTATGACGTGGCCGCGGCGCGCGGCCGGCTCATCCGCCCCGATGCGACGGTGACGGACGTTGGGCGGGTGCCGGCGGAGCTGGGCGCGCAGGAGGCCTGCGTTCTGCGCATCCCGCGCAAGCGCTGACAAGCTAATGCGTATGGGGGTCGCGGGGCTTTTCCTCTTCCCCCCGGATCACGGCAACGGCATGCTGCGCCGCCTGCTGCACCTTGTCATCTTCGTCTTTGAAGACCGGACGGAGCATGTCGACCGACGCGGGGTCGCCCAGGACCGCGATGGCCTCGCAGGCCCCCCTCCGGACCGAGGCCTTCGGGTCACGCAATGCGTGGTAGAGCGCGGGGAGGGCATCCTTGCGGACCCCAATCTGTCCGAGCGAGAGCGCGGCGTGCAGCCGGACACTCCACTCGTCATCATCCAACGCCTTGACCAGCGGCGGGATGCAGGTGCGGCTGCCAACCTGTCCCAACCCCTTGGCGGCGGTCAGGCGGGTGACCCAGTCGGCGTCCCGAAGCATCCTGCTCAGGTGGGCAACGACCTGGTATGACCCGATCCCGGCCAGGCCCTGCACCGCGGCGCACCGCACCGAGGCCTGCGGGTGCTTGAGCAGGCGCGCCAGGTGCGGGATGACCGACTCCTTGCCGATCGCCCCGAGCGCAATCGCGGCGTAGTGCACGACCCGGTCGTTGTCGTCGCGCAGGGCCTTGACGAGGGCATCGCGGGCGCGGTCGTCGCCAATCTCACCGAGGATCTCCGCCGCATAGCGCCGCACCATGTAGCCGTCGCTCTCCAACGCCTCCAGCAGCGCCGGGACGGCCTTGGGCCCAACCTGCGCCAGCGAGCAGGCGGCGGCCCGCCTGACATCCTCGCTCGGCGACTGCAGCGTCTCCACCAGAGGCTCGATTGCGACGGTGCCGCGGATCTTGCCGAGGGCCTCCGCCGCCGCCCGCGCCAGCTCGACATTATCGGAGTTCAGAACCCCGATGAGCGGCTGGATTGCCTTCTTGCTCTTGAGTGCCCCCAGCGCGGTCACGACGGCACGCTGGACCTCGACATTGGCATCAGAGAGGCGGGCGACCAACTCGTGCGCCACGGACTCGTCCCCGATGCTCCCCAGCGCCTCGGCGGCCCACTTCCGTGCCGACTGGTCCTTGCCGATGAGCGCGTCCAGGAGCGCACCGACCGCGGGGGCGCCGATCTTGGTCAGCGCGTCGGCCGCGGCCTCCTGGGCATTCTTGCTCGAGTCACTGAGCGCCTCGATCAGGGCCGTAATGGCCTCGTTGTTGCGGATGCCACCCAGTGCCTGCGCAGCAGCCATGCGGACCTTGTAGTCCTTGTGGCTGAGGGCCTTGATGAGCGGGGGCACCGCCGCAGAGCCCAGCACGATGAGGTGCTCGATGACCTCGTCGCGAGACGCGCTGGTCTTCGACTTCAGTTTCGCCACTAGATCCGCTGCCTGTCGATTGGGAGATGACATGAGATATCCCCCCGGACGGCGTTCGTGCCGCCAGTGAGGTCTAGAAGAGCGGCCGAAAGGCCGTTCTGAGGCCGCGAAGCCACGCCAGAATGGCTCTGGAGGGCACTCAGCCGG